>JAYEFK010000249.1:0-12237 GCA_034658575.1 Methanobacteriota archaeon | reverse complement strand
CTTCTTGCAGTTCCGGTGAGCGTCTTTACCGCGATATTCCTCTCCGAGTTTGCGCCTGCCCCCGTGGCGAAAATCATGCGCCCGATGGTCGAACTCCTCGTCGGGATTCCATCAGTCGTCTACGGCATCTTCGGGCTATTTGTGCTCGAAAATATATTCCAGGATAAAATCGACCCGTTCTTAAGCGGCACGCTCGGATCATTCATCCCGTTTTTTCACGACCCCTCCCCAAACAGCGGATCAGGCGTCCTCTTAGCATCAACGATCCTTGCGGTGATGGTCCTACCAACGATCATCGCCCTATCAGAGGATGCGATGCGTGCGGTACCGTTTGAGTACAAGGAAGCATCGTTTGCGCTCGGAGCAACCCACTGGGAGACGATACGGAAGATTGTGCTGCCGACAGCATCAGGCGGCATCCTTGCGGCAACGGTTCTCGGGATGATGCGTGCGATGGGCGAGACGATGGCGATTGTGATGCTGCTCGGCAATTCCGCACACATCCCGTCATCGGTCATGGATACCGGCTATGCGATGACCTCAAAGATCTTAAACGACATCGGCTATTACTGCGCGATGGATGAGCCAAGGAGCGCGCTCTTCGGGATCGCTGCGGTTCTCTTTGCGATGGAGATCATCTTTGTGGCTGCTGCAAGGAAAGTCGGGGGAAAATTATGAACAAATGTGACGACCGCCTCGCAGCATCAAGAAATAAAACCGCAGAGGACGCGGAGGGACGCGGAGGATCGGTTAAACAACCTCTGCGAACCTCTGCGCACTCTGCGGTTAATAAAAACGAAGATCAACCACAGAGAGCACAGAGAGCACAGAGAGTTGTTGTTTTCCTCTGTGTCCTCTGTGTCCTCTGTGGTTTTCCGAACCTAATTCCAGAAGATAATAAAAGTCTCGGAAACCAGTTCTAACCAGATAAAACCCATGAACAAACGAACACTCGAAGGACACACCTTCAAAGCGATCTCGTACATCGCAGCAGCGATCACCCTCCTCGCGCTCATAGGAATCCTCGGACGGATCACGCTCGAAGCGCTCCCCAGTCTCAGCCTCTACTTCATCCTAACTCCGGAATCCAAAGTCCCAGGTCTTGGCGGCGGGATCGCTAACGCAATCGCGGGCACACTCCTGCTCTCTCTCCTCTCAACCGCGCTTGCAACACCGCTTGCCGTCGGGACTGCGATATATCTCAAGAGGTATGCAAAACCCGGAACCCTTGTGCGTGCATTCGGGTTCATGCTCGATGTGCTTGCAGGCACGCCCTCCATTGTTCTCGGTATCTTCGGGCTATTATTCCTTGTCTACTACCTGAAGTTCGTAACAGGTGGATTCTCGCTGATCGCAGGAACAATAGCACTCACAATCCTGATACTGCCCGTTATCGAGCGCGCGGCAGAGGGCGCGATAGACACAGTCCCGGCAGAACTCGAGGAGGCAAGTTACGCGCTCGGTGCAACGAAATGGGACACGGTGCGCCGCATAACGCTCCCGTTCGCGCTCACAGGAATACTCACAGGCATGGTTCTCGGGATCGGGCGGGCGGCAGAGGAGTCTGCTGTGGTGATCCTGACCGCGGGCTACACCCAGTTCCTGCCTGAATTCAAGGTGCTCCCGCGTGAGGGGTTCTTGTTTGGACTGAAGTTTTATCCGTTCCAGGATCTTGCCGCAGCGCTTCCGATAACAGTGTACCGGTCATTTGAGTTCCCGCACCTCATCCCCGCATCAAACGGATTCGCAGCAGCCTTTGTCCTGATCGTGGTCGTGATGCTGATCAACGCAGCAACAAGAATGCTGCTGTGGAGGAGTCGGATTGGTTAGACTCAAGCTTACAAAAATACTGCGCAGAAAACGCCCGCCCCCTGAACCTGCATCACCGCAAGATGAACCGCCTGCTTTCGAGACCATCGTGGAACCGGTGGAACCTGCCCCATCCGGGGAGCCGGCAGCACCCGAACCTGCCGCGAAAAAGAAGAGATCCAGGTTCAGTCTGAGGCGGAAGAGGCGGGTTCCTGCCGATCAAGCGGGAGACGATCCTGTAAAACCTGCGAAACCTGCAAAGCCGAAAGGCAGATTCAAACGATCGCTTAAGCGGATACCAACGCTCGCGGAGATCGACAGGATCGGGTTAGATGGCATAACGAAAGAAATTAAGCGGCGTTTAACGCCAAAAAGCGAGTCTGTGAGGACTCTTGGCTTTGAACTGGGCGAGGTATCAACTCCGGTTATCGGGGTTCCGCTCTCGGAGGTCGATGTCACTTATGCGGTCAACCCGCCGTTTCAGTATGTGAATGTCCGTTTCGAGGACGAAGAGCCTGTTTATCGTACAGTTGAACCTCTGCTGAGCGAGGGGGAGTTGAAGTACTTAAAGATCATCAAAAACGCGTTTGAGAAGATGATCCACTCCGAAATCGTGATAATCGGAGATAAAGACAGGGAAGAATACTTAAAAGACCGGTTTTCGATGATCATCAGCATATACATGATGAATCTGGATTATTTCCAGAAGGAGAAGATGTTCTACCACCTCCTGAAGAATTACATCGGGTACGGGAAGATCGATGTCCTGATGAAAGACCCGTATATCGAGGATATCACCTGCAACGGACCGAATTCCCAGATCTACGTCAATCATCGGATATACGGCTCTGTACGGACCGATGTAGCCTTTGAGGAGGTGGAACTGAACAACTTCGTGATGAAGATCGCGCAGACTGCTGGCAGGCATATCTCTGTCCTCCAGCCGATACGAGATGCAACGCTTGCAGACGGCAGCCGTATAAACATCACACTCGGACGCGAGGTCACAAGAAAGGGCTCAACCTTCACGATCAGGCGGTTCAGGACGAATCCAGTCTCCCCGGTCGATCTGATCAAATACGGAACCTTCGATTCGAGACAGCTTGCATACCTCTGGATCATCCTCGAATACAAGCGCTCGGTGCTGGCAGCCGGCGGAACCGCATCCGGAAAGACCACGACCTTGAACGCGCTCTGCGCATTCATACGCCCGGAGTATAAGATCGTCTCGATCGAGGATACCGCAGAGTTAAACCTGCTGCATCCGAACTGGACGCAATCAATCACAAGATCCGGATTCGGGGGCGCGGCAGGTCTTTCAAAAGCGTCAGGGAACGGATCAGGCAAAGGCGGGACAGCAGGCGACATCGAACTCTATGACCTGCTCGCTGCTGCGCTGCGGCAGCGCCCTGAGTACATCGTGGTCGGCGAGGTGCGTGGAAGCGAAGCCTTCACACTCTTCCAGGCGATCTCGGTCGGACATCCGTGTCTCGGCACGATCCATGCGGGATCGATGAGGGAACTCCTCTCAAGGGTCGAGTCGAACCCGATGAACGTTCCACGAAGTCTCTTTTCGAGTGTGGACAACATCATCTTCAACTCGATGGTGAAGAAGGGCGAGCATTACATCAGGAGAGCTTCAAACATCGTCGAGATCATCGAGATCGATTCTGACCGCGGGGACCTGATCACAAACCCGATCTTTAAGTGGGATCCAGTCTCTGACACATTCCCATACAGCGGAAGCTGTTCACTCTTCGCAGGGATAAGAGAAGAGTTCGGGGTACCGGAGGGACATCTCCTGAATGAATTGAACGATCGGGCAGAACTGCTGGACAATCTTGCCAGAAACGATATTACAGACTATGAACGCGTTGTAAATGCGATAAGAACGTATTCACGGGATAAGGATGCGATGATGGAGAAGATGGAGAAGATGGCGTGAAGTTCGCAGAACGGTACAAGATGTTCTGTTACCAGTTCGGACGGTATATCGATGAAACGTCGCTGGATGATGTGGCAAAGATGCTGTACCAGTCTGATACCGAGATGACGCCCGGGATGTTTGTCTCGCTTGCAGGTGTTACCGCTCTCGTTGCAGGAGCTATGATGTTCGTTTCATCGACCATCCTATTTCGGGGGGATATGGTCTATGTCACAGCCCTCTCCATACTCACTTTCGGGCTCACACTCGGCGGATTCCCGTTCGTGCTGTACAACAAGATATCTGCCAAGAAGATGAACATCGAGCAGGAGCTTCCATACATGCTCGGCTATATGTCGGTACTTGCAAGCGCGGGAGCGTCACCGATTGATGTGGTCAGGAGAATCAGCATCGAGGATTATGGTCACATATCAAAGGAGTTCGGGAAGGCCATATACCGGGTCGATATCCTTGGCGAGGATGCGGTAACAGCAATGAGCGACCTGATACAGAATACGCCGTCTGAGATGTTCCGGGCGATCTGCATCGATCTTGCAAATATCGTACACTCAGGGAGCGGGTTTATGGATTATCTTGAGGTAAAATCGAGGGACCTGATGACCATGCGGAGACTGATCCAGAAGGAGTTTGTGGATTCGCTCTCTGTTTACGGCGAGGGGTATCTCGGCGGCGTTGTGATGAGCGTTGTGCTTGCAGTCCTCGGTATCGTGGTCTGCGGCGCGCTCGGTATAGACATGGGTATCTTCGAACCGCGAGATCTCTTCAACGTCTTTGTCTACTTTGTGCTGCCGTTTGTAAACATCATCTTCCTTGCCATACTATCCATGAAGTATTCGAGGAGTCCGGTATGAGCAGGAGATCAGTTGCGTTAACGGCGGAGCCGTCGACGCCCGGGACGGAGAATTTTTCACGGGCGTTAGGGATGCGCATCAACAGGTATTCGCAGATCATAAAACTGAAATACGACATAAAGCGGGAGTATGCAACAGTGGCGATTCCTGTGCTCGCTGCAATCATACTCGTCATCGCAGCTGCGCTCACAGGTCATGTCTTTACCATCCAGGAAGAATCGGGCGCAGGCGCTGTCAGTGGCAAAGATGATGCACGGCTTGCCGCATATCAGGCACTTGTGGAGGAGGTCGGGGAGGACGAAGGCGGTGGAAGCATGGAAGCTGCGGAGACGACTCCCGGGACAAAACAAAAGGACGATATGGATCGCATAATTGTATTTGCGGTTTTGATTGCGATCATACCGTATTCGATCGATACGTACCGCCAGAAGAGGCTTCTTAAGAAACGCGAGGTTGCATACAGCGAGTTCCTCTTCAAACTATCCGAACTGATGCGGGGCGGCATAGACCCGATAAGAGGTGTTATCGACCTATCGACAACTGATCTCGGGGCGATCACCTACAACGTGAGAGGCGCGGCATCCGCTATGGTTCTCGGACACTCGTTCTCGGATGCGATGAATGGCATGGCGGAGGCGCTTGGGAGCAACCTGATCACAAGGTACACAGCCCTTGTGGTGCAGGCAGCATATACAGGCGGCGCTGTTGCAGACCTCATACTCAGGACATCAGAGGATATGCGGGCTGTGATCGGGATAGAGCGCGAGAAGGAGGGGAATCTGAAACAATACGTCGTTATATTTTATCTTGCACAGGGGATCATCGTTATGCTGGCATACATCCTCTCGACTAAGCTTCTTCCGCTGATTCAGGGGATGGGGATGGAACTTCTCTTCGGGAATGCAGGAGTAGCCGAGATTGACTTCAAGCGTGGTTTCTTCCACATGATCATGTTAAACGCGCTTTTTGGCGGAATCATCATCGGTCAGATCACGGAAGGCGAGATGAAGCACGGACTCAAGCATTCCGCAATCCTGATTATTGCCTGCTATATCGTATGTACCACGCTGATGCTCCCAAGCCCCGGAGCAGCAGAGATGAGGATCGAACTGGTATCGGGTGGTGGTCAGGAGGGGTTTGGCGGACTTCCGCTCAGTGACCAGATCGTCTTCAATGTCACTGATCTCGAGGGAAATCCCGCGCCCGATGTCTATGTCAAGGTCAGCATATCACCGGACGGAAGTGTGAATCCGCGGATTGTGAAGACCGGGCCGGATGGTCTCGTTACGGTAACTGCGATACCCGGCATGGAAGAGGGTGTCTATGTCGTCGAGGCGGTGGCTGGTGATGCTGTAGGGCGGGTGAACGTTCGGGTGCTGTCTGGCGATTGAGATGCGGGGAAGATAAAATAAGGATAGGGAACAAAATAGCATCACGATGACGGAAGCAAAAGTAATAGACGTTATTTATGAAAATGGCGTATGGAAGCCGATCGAAAAAGTCGATCCAATGGAAGGAGCGATCATGAGAGTGCACATAAGAAAGGCGGTGGACATTCTCACGGCGACATCCGGAATGTTCAAAGGCAAGTACGACAAGCGGGCGATTATGATGCCATTAAATTTCTTAAAGATCCAGATAAGTTCGATGAATCCTTCAATGAAGCAGCTGTTTTTCTGAAATTGATCGAAATACTTGATTGCACGGTTTTGCCAAATGTCAGGTACTCAGAAATGATTGAAATAATGAGAAAGTTCAATCTCCTCCCAAATGATGCGATAATTGCAGCTACATGCAAAGCATGGGGGATAACAAGAATTGCAACCTTTGATGCCGATTTGAAGGGGATTGGCTTCTTAAACTATGTCGACTTGTAGGGCTGATATCACCCAACCCGCTCCCTCGTATCGATGGATATGCCTTCGGCGGTTATGTAAAACGGTATCATCTTTCTCATCGGCAGGACGCCTTTCAGTTTCGGGATGCTGATGAACCGGTTTATCTTATCACCTGCGTATGTGGTTCTGAACTGGATGATGCCGTCCACCATCGACCGCATGATCCGTTCAGCCCGTTCAGGGAGTATGCCAGTGTCCGCTGCCATCAGAAACGTGGTACTGTGCAGTACCTGCTCACATCGATCCTTGAAAGTCCGGAAGCGTGGCGAGCCGATAATGGCAATGATCATCGCTGACATTCCTGTTTGCGTACTATCCACCTAAAAACCATTTCCACATCGGAACAAAGAATATCTGTTTGCCGCTCACTTCTTCCATCTCTTCAGCATCTTCGGTTATCACAATGCCCTTATCCAGATTAAAAGTCTCCATTGCGCTGTACAGTGCTCTGGTCTCCCTCTTTCGTGTGCGTTCGTGATCAAGGTTCCAGCATACCTGAATAGCTTCTTCTATCCGCAAACCCGATCTCACGATAAAATCCACTTCGCGTGTAGCGCTTTTCCAGTAAAACACTTCCTTTGCACGTCTCTTCAGTTCCACAAAGACGGCATTCTCTGCAATGCGCCCGATATCGTCTGAAAACTTAAACGCGACTGCATTTCGCAGTCCAGGGTCTATGCAATAGATCTTCTTCGGGTTTGCAGATTGAACTTTCAGCGATGGCGAGTACATGGGAACCGCACGCAGAAGGTACGCCTCAGACATATATGTGATATAGTCGGATATGGTATCAAGCCCGAAGCCGAGAGCGTTTCTAAGTTTCCTCTTGCTGACCGGGTTGGCTATGTTTGTGAGAAGATAAATTCCAAGTTCCCTTGTCTTTCCCGGGTTTGTGCCGTACCGGTCTACGATGTCCTTGTAGATGATGTCCTCGAAATACTGGTTCAGCAGGCGGCGTTTATAGTTCTCGTCTGTGAAAAATACTTCCGGAAAGCCGCCCCACTCAAGATATTTTTTCAGACCGAAAAGCACTTTTGACCGTGTCTCTGTGCTTACTATTTCTGTTTTGTTCACCCGCACACCCGAAAAATCCAGAAACTCCCGAAAGCTCATTGGGAACACGGCAACTGTGATGTTCCTTCCGGTGAGCAGGGTGGAATATTCTTTCTTTAACAGATCGGCAGAGGATCCGGAGACAAAAAAATTTGAAGCGTGTTTCAGGTCGTACATCTTTCTGATCCAGTTCTCCCAACCCTGTTTCCTCTGCGCTTCGTCGATAAAGATAAAGTTGTCAAGCGAGGGGTTGAGTTCAGAAAGATAACTTTCATATATCTCATCGGGTGAATAGTGCGCAAGCGCAGCATCCTCAAAATTTATGAGAAGAATGTTACGAGGTGCAACCCCGCTCTTCAGAAGGTGCTCGATTACCTGATACATCAGTGTCGTTTTCCCACTTCTGCGAACACCTGTGACTATTTTTATCTCCCTTAATCCGAGGAGGTCCACAAGCTCCTTTGACTTCCCCCGCTCCTTTCCAAGCAGGCTTTTTGGCACCTCCTTCTGTTCCCACCACAGGTTCCAGTCCGCAAGGATCCGCATGATGTCTCGCTTCATAGGATATACTCATGCTTCAGAACTTAAAAATGTTACTGTGAACTGTTCAATTTTGGAAGTTAGTGAACTGTGAACCATTCATTAAACACGAATACACAAACATTGGCAGCCCGTAGCATAAGTTTCAGTGCAGATGCGGCAATTCGAGCCATGATATCACCCAACCCGCTCCCTCGTATCGATGGATATGCCTTCAGCTGTTATGTAAAACGGTATCATCTTTCTCATCGGCAGGACGCCTTTCAGTTTCGGGATGCTGATGAACCGGTTTATCTTATCGCCTGTGTATGTGGTTCTGAACTGGATGATGCCATCCATCATCGACCGCATGATCCGTTCAGCCCTCTCCTCAAGTATACCCATATCCGCTGCCAGCAGAAACGTTGTACCACTGTATCGGCTGGCATCGACCAGGGAATTGAGTACATCCACCAGTACGTGAACCTCTTCATCGATGAAGAGTGATGTGAAGGTGTCCACGATGCAGATATCCGTCTCTGATATGTTCCGGAGCGATGGATCGATCAGATGATACAGATTCTTGTGTTTCAGGGTATCTTCCCGACACATGTCGAGCAAGGCGGTTCGATCCTTGAAATCCCCGAGTATTGTGAACATCTCCGAATTTCCATTAAGCCCGAACAGCGACATCTGATCGAGCAAATCCTCTCTCGATCGCTTTGTTGAGATGTACATCACCTTTTTGCCAATTTTCATGGCATCAAATCCCACCTGCTGTATGAATATACTTTTTATGCTGCCTAAATCTTCTTCGATCAATAACACACTTTTTTGTGGTATCTCTTCCAACCCGATGCCTGTCAGAACCATTATTATCCCGTCTTCGATGTTGGTATTCATAATGTTTTCGCTATGTATTTTATATAGATTCTGTTCCGATATATAGAATATGCGGGAAAGATATATGAATAGCGGATCAGAATATGTCTGTGATGTACCATGACGAATCCGGCGTATCTGTAATCATCGGCACACTGATGCTCATCCTGATCACGATAACCGCAGCATCGGGGCTTGCGCTCATGGTGTCAGGGATGCAGAAAGAGGCGATGGAGCGCGAGAGTCATCTTGCTGCTGTGGAGAGCGAGAACCTGAGGATCATCGCGATTGATCCTGTGGGGAATGATACGCACTGGCATTCGGTCAATGTCACCCTCATGAACCTCAACACCGCAGACTCGCGCGTAACGGCGATCAGTCTGAACAACGATCACACAAGAAACTATCTGGCAAAGGATGGATCCGGCAATCTCGATTATTACAGGGGATATCCTGTGGTGTATAATTTCAAGAAGAGAGTCGTGGTCCCTGCTGCAGGAAGCAAGGAGATATGCCTGAATTTCAACAGGACTGTCATCAATACCAGTGAGGATCTCGATCTCTCTGGCTGGACAAATAATAGCGTGAATTATACATATACTCTACCGAACCATCCACGTGTGGCGTATCCGTATGCCTTGTATCCTGACCTGAATTGTTCAGAAATCGTCTACAATGTAACCAATGCAACCAATATCACCGTTATCCTGTGCGATGGCAAGAATTATACAATGGATGATGCCACAGGGAACATAACGCTCATTAGCACCGCCTTCAATGGCAGCATGACCAATAATGCCAGCTACAACTACACCATCAACTACACGACCCGGTTCGTGACATTCCCTCCGCCATTCCCTGTGAGTAAGAACACGCCGCTCACGATCGAGGTGATCACCTCACTCATCAATATCTTCGAGCGAACCTTTATGCCGCCTGTGCCGCTTGCAGAGGTGCAGTTCGAGACCGAGCGTCTGGTAGATTCCGGTGGCAACGAATCCCCGCGGAACTACTTGATACTGGACGCATCAGACTCGTTTGATCCGGACGACGGCTTCATCACAAAATATCGATGGGCTGTGTGGAACAATACCTCCACACTAATATATAACTACAACCTGACAGGGATGAAGGTGAGACCTGTGGAGTTGAACCTGACGACATGCCAGAACGTCAAGATAGACCTTAAGGTGCGCGACGATACCGGCATGACATCGAGACTCAGCGACCGATCCGGGAACATCACTATTCCATGAAATAATATTAGTGTCAGGGGTTACAGAGATCATGGTTTATAGGACGCTACCGGATTTCCGAGGGGCGTCCGGAAGTCAAGTCTGATGTTGGATTACCCCCATTATGCCACTTCAATTCAATTTCTTCGTCATGAATCTCGATCCATGTAAATGAATCGATCCAATCACCGCAATCATACACCCGACCATCGATAGCTCGCGGTGTGTGCGTGTGCCCCATGATTACCCGACAATTGCATTCCGCTCCATATTTAAACGCTTCCTTGTGGATTCTTTAGTAGTGCCCTAATCTACGATAGTTCATCATAACACGCAGTATGAGGGGACATGTACTATTGAGCATCCCGGATCCCTGTTAGTGTTACTGGAATTTTCGGTCAGATTCTCAGTGCCCCAAATTGATACTGGTCCCAAAGTTTTTCGCATAGCAAGGGGTATATATTGAACATTACGCTGATACGTGCCCCCGAAGTCATCACCCAGATCAGAACCGTATAAAAGGGATAAACGAGATATTGAAGGAACAGATATGCTCCGGATCATCGAACACGGCACAACAGTAGAACTCGAAGGCGCGTTCTACAACCCTCGCATGACCCCTGACCGCGACCTCACGATCGCAGTCCTTGCAGCATTCGACCGCACGGTTGACCCCATCGAGTCGTACCTCGACACGTTCGCTGCAACCGGCATCCGGGGCTTACGTGCCGCATCGGAACTTAAGCTTACAGTCACACTCAACGACCGGGATCCGGATGCCGCATCCCTGATCCGGCAAAATATCGCCTTAAATAACCTGCAATCGTCTTGCGTTGTCACAAACGAGGATGCGAACGTCCTGCTCCACCAGAAGCGGTTCGATGTCGTCGATATCGACCCGTTCGGATCGCCTGCGCCGTTCCTTGCCGCGGCATCGCACTCAGCAAGGCGGATGCTCTGCATAACCGCGACCGACACTGCGCCGCTCTGCGGGGCGCACCTGAACGCAGGGATCCGCAAATACGCGTCTGTGCCGATGAACAATGAGTACCACGCCGAGATCGGGGTTCGGGTGCTGATAGGCGCGATCGCACGAGCGCTTGCGGTGCAGGAGATCGCGATGGTTCCGCTTCTCGCTTATGCGAGACGGCATTACGTCCGGGTGTATGCAAGGGTGCTGAAAAGCGTTTCTTCTGCTGATAAGTCGATGCAAGAACTTGGTTTCATCGCCCACTGCCGCCACTGTAGTTTCAGGACATGGGCGCCCGGTCTTGCGCCCGTGATCTCTGAGAGATGCCAGGTGTGCGGGTCGCGTATTATGGCTACCGGTCCCCTGTGGCTCGGACGGCTGCACGATCCCGCGTTCCTAATATCGGTTCTTTCTGAGCTGACCGATCGGGAATCCGACAAACAAGCGATCAAACTCGTGGAGATGTGCAGGGACGAGATCGATGTCCCGACATTCTATGATCAGCACAAGATCTGTCGCGCACTTGGGATTCCGCCGATCCGGATCGATGCGGTGGTCGATAAACTACGGGATTCCGGGTTTGCGGCATCGAGAACGCATTTCTCGGGGACATCGTTTAAGACTGATGCAGATATCCGTGCGATTGCCAGGATACTATCGAGGGGTCGGTGATTGGCGGGTTGATGTTTCGAGGGGACTGCATGAAGAGGCTTGGTAGGTATCGTTTTCGGGCGGATCTTTGAAAGATGAGTCTGATATCCGGTCGGTGCGGATGGGGACAACCTATAACTCGATTCGCCCGGCTGCGGCTTGCAGGATCATGAGCGCGTCGAGGGATGTGACGCGACCATCACCGCTCACGTCAGCAGCATCGAGCGTCGCGGCATCGCACGGGCGGCTGCCGACTGCGATTTCGAGCGCGATCGCGGCGTCTGCGGGGGTGAGGATGCAGTCAGAGTTGAGGTCGCCGCGTATCTGCGCTGCCGTACTGAGTTTGAGCCGCGCATTCCAACTCGTGGATCCTGCAAGGACGTAGCCACCATCTGATGTCTGTTGGATCGACTTTGCCTGCTCC
>JAYEFK010000248.1:0-12273 GCA_034658575.1 Methanobacteriota archaeon | reverse complement strand
TCTGATGCGATCGCGGGGCTTGAGTGGTGTCGTGAGAATAAGGATGCCTACGGGATAAAGGTCATCTCGATGAGTCTTGGCGATAACAACAATAATAATGGTGCGACCCCACTTGGACTGGCATGTGATGCCGCGGTCGATGCCGGCATCGTGATCTGTGTTGCTGCAGGGAACGACGGGGAGAGCGGGGCAACTGTTGGAGACCCTGCATGTGCAAAGAAGGTGATCACTGTTGGTTCTATCAATGACAGCATGGCGATCGCATCATCCTCATCGAGAGGTCCTACTGCTGATGACAGGATCAAGCCCGAGGTCTGTGCTGTGGGGGTCAATGTCGAATCTGCAAATACCATAGATGAATATGCCACGATGAGCGGGACATCGATGGCTACACCGCATGTTGCTGGCGCTGCCGCGCTGATGATCGAGTACAACCCTGACCTCACACCAACAAGGGTGCGGAAAATCCTGATGGATACCGCTACTGATCGTGGCACTTCCGGACCTGATAACGACTACGGCTGGGGCGTTGTGAACACGACATACGCGATCTCAAGATCTATTGATGAGCATGACATCTCAGTGCTTCATATCGGAGCACCGCGCTATGCAGAGCCAAACAGGACTGTAACAATCGATGCAACTATCCGGAACATCGGGTTATGCAACGAGAGCAACCTGGCAGTCTCTCTGCTGCTGGATGGAGCCGAACTGAACCAGACGACAATACCGTTCATCCGGACGAAGGAGGGCGTTGATCTGGAATTCTCGTGGCTTCCTGAGATGGCAGGAGTTCACAACCTGTCAGTGTATGCCAGTCCTGTAGATAACGAGACTCTGCTCGATGACAACGTACGCTGCACCTGGATCAATGTCTCGCACAACCCGGACATCCGGATCGATCCTGTAAGTTACGATTTTACGCTCAGACCGAACTCTTCTGTTGTGGAGAACCTCACCATCGGCAACAGCGGGACGCGGTTGCTCACGTTCGATATCATTGGTCGCCCCAATTACAGGACGAAGAGCACCCCGTACCAGTGGATCGATGGAGTCGGTGAAGACACGAATCTCTATCTTGGCGATGATTCGATCTCAAACCAGAATCTTTCGTTCGTATTCAACTTCTACGGGCGAAATTACACGGCAATCAATATCAGTTCGGATGGCTGGGTGAGTTTCACATCGGGGGATGAGTGGAAGTCGTGGATGTATGACAGAGGTCCGAGCCTTCCAGTGAATGGCTGGGAGAACACGATCTTCCCACTTGGAGCTGACTGGGATCCGGGTAGTGGAGATGGTGCCGTGTATGCGAAATCCTATTCGCAGATGTACGTGATCACCTGGCATCAGGTTCCGCACTGGTACGACGGCGTTTCCAATGGCAGCAACACCTTTGAGATGGTGCTCTACGAGACAGGCGAGATCGAGTTCAACTACAAAAAGATAGAGAATCCGGAGACGTACGCAGTTGGTCTGAATCTCGGTGATGGGCTGCACGGCATAAGCTGCGAGGATGAACCACCGAACACGACTTCTCTCCGCTTCAAACCGGAGGAATGGCTATCGGTTGGAACGGAGCGCGGCACAATCCAGGCTGATGATGAGATTGATATCACAATTGGCATCGATACGGCAGATCTCGATGTTGGGTCATACAGCGCAGATATCCTGATAACAAGCAACGATCCGGACGAGAGCAGCATAATGATCCCTGTGGATATTCTGGTTCGCAGGTGGTGTGCCGCAGACGCCGCGGTCGCTCTTGAGATTGCGGTCGGCAGCCGCGAATACGACCCGGGCATGGACGTTATTGGCGATGGACAGGTCACATCCCTCGATGCATTGATGATCCTGCAGGCGGCGGCTGGGAACATCGGCATGTAGGGTATGCCAATGCCACAGTGAGCAATCACCAACAGGCATGAAGGGGTTTATCTATTTATAACCGCATAAACCACGATCAGCGATATGCAAATCGGAGTATACATCTGCCACTGCGGGCTAAACATCGGTGGAGTCCTTGATATCGATGCAATCGTAGCGGAGGCGAGGGCGTTTGACGGCGTCCGCATCGCCAGGGATATCGATTTTGCATGTTCCGATGCAGGGCAGGAAGAGATCAGAGCCGATATCGAGAGCGGCGTTGACCGCGTCGTCGTAGCCGCATGTTCGCCGCGGATGCACCAGACAACCTTCGAGAACCTGCTTGAGGATTCGGGGCTGAATCCGTATCTCCTAACGATGGTGAACATTCGCGAGCAGTGCTCATGGGTGCACTCAGACAACCCTGCGCTTGCGACCCAAAAGGCGATCGATCTGGTGCGCATGGGCGCAAGCGAGGCAAGAGAACTCGCCCCGATCCCGAAACGGACGATCCCGATCAACCAGGATGCGCTTGTCATCGGAGCCGGGATCGCTGGCATGACCGCTGCGCTCGATCTGGCAGATAGCGGCATGAATGTGCACCTGATAGAGAGGGAGCCGACCATAGGTGGACGCGCGGCTCTGTACGGGAGTCTCTTCCCGACAAATGACTGCGCAATCTGCATCATCGCTCCCCGGATGACCGATGTCCTCAACCACCGGAATATCGATCTCCACACCTATGCGGAGATCACAGACGTTGCGGGAAGTGTTGGCAATTTCAGGGTACGCGGCATCAAGAAACCGCGATTCATCAAAGAAGATATCTGCAAGGGCTGCATCGACGACTGTGCGCACGTATGCCCGATCACCGTTCCGAACCAGTTCGATTACGACATCGGGGTCAGGAAGGCGATCTACGTTCCGATGCCGCAGTCTGTGCCCATGATTGCATGCATCGATGCTGAGCACTGCGTCGGCTGCGGATTGTGCGAAGAAGCCTGCCCTCTGGACGCTGTCGATTATTTCCAGAAGGAAGAGGAGTTTGAGTTCGATGCGGGTGCAATCATCGTTGCAACCGGCTGGAAGCCGTTTGATGCGGCACGCAAGGAGGAGTACGGCTACGGACGGCACAGGGACGTTGTCACGTCGCTGCAACTCGAACGGATGCTGAATGCGAGCGGACCCACGTACGGACGCGCAATCCGACCGTCGACAGGAGAGCTTGCGCAGAGAATCGCATTCATCCAGTGCGTCGGGTCAAGAGATGCAACCGTTGGCAATAACTACTGTTCTGTCGTCTGCTGCATGGCTGCAATCAAGAGTGCGCAGGCGATCAAGAAAAAAAACCCGAAGACGGATGTCTCGATTCATTATATCGACATACGGGCGAATGGCAACGGTTATGAGGAATATTACCAGCGCACACAGGAACTCGGGGTCGATTTCATACGCGGACGGGTTGCAGAGGTGCTGACGCACGGTGAGAGCGCTGTCATCAGGTACGAGGATACGCTGGCAGACGGCGGAATCAATGAGGCAGCGTGTGACCTTATCGTCCTCTCGGTCGGACTTGAGGCTGAGAGCGGGATCGGCATCGACATGCAGACCGGAGCGAATGGGTTTATGCAGGTGGCGCATCCGAAACTGAGACCGGTGGAAGCGCCTACAGACGGCGTCTTCATAGCCGGGTGCGCATCAGGACCAAAGGACATCCAGACCTCGATTGCGCAAAGCCTGGCTGCTGCTTCAAAGGTAAAGACCCTGCTAACAGAAGACTATCTGGAGATCAAACCGATGAGCGCACACGTGGACGCGGACAGGTGCATCGGATGTGCGATCTGCATGGGTGTCTGCAAATTTGGAAGCATCAGGATGGTGAACGGCAAGGCGGTGGTCGATGAACTTGCCTGCAAGGGCTGCGGTTCGTGCAGTGCTGCGTGTCCAAAAGGTGCAATCGAGCCGTACATGCACACCGACACCCAGATCATCTCGCAGATCCGCACGCTTACAAAGAACGAGTGCCCGCTCATCATTGCATTTCTCTGCAACTGGTGCGCTTATGCATGTGCAGACCTGACAGGCGTGCTGCGCATCTCGTATCCGACCAACATCAGGGTGGTTCGTGTGATGTGCGCAGGACGTGTCAATCCGGGTTTCGTGCTCGAGGCGTTCAAATGCGGCGCGGATGGCGTGCTCGTTGCCGGGTGCAAGATGGGGGAGTGCCATTACATGCACGGGAACGAGAATGCAGAGCACAGGATGGCTGCGCTTTCCGGTCTGCTGGCAGGGGTCGGGATTGATGCAACGAGGCTGCGCGTCGAATGGATTGACGCATCCGAGAGCGAGCGGTTCGTGGAGATCGTCTCCGATTTCGTGGATGAACTGAAAGGAATCGGTCCGATCGGGTCAGAACTGCCGGTATGACATCGAGCCGTGCATCTGGATATTCTGTGACCAGAATTTTCGGTCTTGCCTCATCAGTCATGTAGCACCCCTGTTACCTTTGTTATCGTGATCGGTTCACTCTCCCAGATACTGCGCAACCTCTGACTTGAACTGGTGGACATCGATCGGTTTTGAGATGTACCCGGCACATCCTGCTTCAATAAACCGCGCCGCGTCCCCGCTCATGGCGTGTGCGGTAAGCGCGACCACCGGCGGCACCGCGCTGGTCGCAGGATCGGCTTTCAGCCTCTCAAGCACTTCAGGACCGTTCATTCCGGGAAGTTGCATATCAAGCAGTATCAGGTCAAATTTTGTCTCTTTGACGCGTTCAATCGCTTCAAACCCATCTTCTGCTGGAGTTACCTCGTATCCGTACGTTTCCAGCAGATCCACAGCAAGCTCCATATTCATCGGATTATCCTCGACCACCAGTATCTGTGCCATCTTCTTCTACCTCCTCACAAGCGTTGCAACCTTCTTGATCTCGTTTACCAGATCTTCCCTGGAAAACTCTCCTTTGTGCATTACCGAGATTACATCACTCCTCAGCCGTATTATATCTTCTGATGTGGGATCCCTTGATGTGCAGATGATTATCGGGATATTTCTCGTTTCGGGATCCATCTTCAGTCTCGACACCACATCGAACCCGCTCACGTCAGGCATCATCAGATCGAGTATCAGCACATCAGGATGTTCACTGAAGCTCTTGCTTATCCCTTCCTCTCCGCCATAAGCACGGATGATCTCAAATCCCACGGGCTCGATCATCGATGCTATCAGTTCAACGGATGCAAGCTCATCATCCACGACAAGCACCTTTGGCATATCGATCCCGAGCGCTTCCGTAAGATTGTTCAATGCAGTGATGAGAGTTCTCTTTTCAACCGGTTTTACGAAGTAATCTGCCACCCCAAGCGAAAATCCAACCTCCGCCTCATCCAGCATCGATATCACGATCACAGGGATGCAGCTCGTTTCGGGATCGTACTTCAGGTACCTTAGCACATCCCACCCATCCATGCCCGGCATCATGATATCCAGTGTGATTGCGAATGGTTTGAGCCTCTTAGCGACTGCCAGCGCTTCCCTGCCATTGTGAGCGGGTACGACCCTGTACCCTGTACTGGTAAGCGTCACTGTCAGGAGTTCGCTTGAGTTTATGTCATCCTCCACAACAAGGATGAGTGGTTCATCCCCACCTCCTCCGGCAGGTTCGATGATCTCTGGCATCCGGGTAGCAGCGAGCTCTTCTGCGGTCACGGTCTCTACCACTGCCGGCACTTCATGCATCTTTTCAGGCATTTCCGCCTCAGTCGCAACCTCGACCTCCGTCTCGACCATCTTTTCTGGCACCCCCTCTTCTGGCGCTTCCGCTTCCGGTTCAGCTTCCACACCGCCTCCGATCGGCATCGTGAACGTGAACGTGCTCCCTTCCCCCGGTTCGCTCTCGATCCGTACAGTGCCGCCGTGCAGTTCCGTAAACTTCCTGACAAGTGAAAGCCCGAGTCCGGTTCCGCCATACTCCCGGGAGGTGGATGCGTCAGCCTGCATAAATGGCTGGAAGAGATTCTTCTGGTCTTCTTTGGAGATTCCAATCCCTGTGTCTGTGACCGAGATCTCTGCCATATCTCCCTGACGTCGTGCATCCACTGTTACAGACCCGCCTTCCGGCGTGAACTTGATTGCGTTACTCAGGAGGTTGTAGAGTATCTGCTTGAACTTGCCCTCGTCCGCATGGATCGTGGTGAGACTTTCATCGACTGAAACGCCCAATACAACACTCTGCTTTGCCGCGATCGATGCTGTCAGTGTTCTCACCTCGTTGATCGCGTCAGAGACCGGGAAATCCTCGTAGACCAGTTCTATCTTTCCTGCTTCTACCTTCGAGAGGTCGAGTATGTCGTTTATCAGTTGCAAAAGATGCTTGCCGCTTACAAGGACGTTATTTACGTACTTCGCCTGCTTCTCATTGACAGGACCAAATACGCCATCGTGGAGTATCTCAGAGAAGCCTATGATCGAGTTTAACGGAGTTCTCAGTTCGTGGCTCATGTTTGCAAGGAACTCGGACTTTGTCTTGCTTGCTGCTGCAAGTTCCAGCGAGGTCATCTCAAGTTTGTCACGCTCGCTCTTTAGCTCGGCAGCCATCTCCTGGATTGCCGTGTAGGCGTTCGCGTTGTTGATAGCCACTGCGATCTGCTCTGTGACGCGCTTTACAAAGTTTAGCATATCCGGCGAGACTCTCGTGTTATAGCCGGTAAGGATGACACCGAGCAGTGCATCCTTAAAGATTATGGGCGCGCTGATGATGAGATCCGGAGGAACCGCTCCATCTCCGGACGGTATCTTGTATATGGTATCTTCAAGATCGGTTATCACAACCATCCTCCTCTTTGCGGCTGTCTCGCCAGGAATCCCCTCGCCATACAAGAACGATTGTTTCGCAACCGTATCTGTCGCACCTCTGGCTACTGCCGGCAGAAGCGTCTTCTTATCACGGTTGTAGAGGTAGAC
The DNA here is from genome assembly GCA_034658575.1 of Methanobacteriota archaeon. Classification (GTDB taxonomy): domain Archaea; phylum Halobacteriota; class Methanosarcinia; order Methanosarcinales; family Methanogasteraceae; genus Methanogaster_A. The sequence goes on along the minus strand of JAYEFK010000248.1, from coordinate 5,442 downwards.
GACCCCTATAGGCGAATCTGTATACTTCATCAGGTTAGAGAGTCCCTCAGTTACGATTGTGTTTAAGTCGATGGTCCTGCTCGTAACCGTCAGGATCTCGGTGTACGCCTCCTCCGCACTCTGCTTCTTCATGAGGTTCTCCGCAATCTTCTTCCGTCTCGCAACCTCCAACCCAAGGTTTTTATTCGTCTCTTCGACGTCCACCGCAATATTCATTATCGCAAGTCTCTGCTGCTCACTTTCGGCAACCTTCCGGTCCAGTTCCACAGTTCTCGCATCCACCATACCCTCAAGACCCTTACTGTACTCTTCCAGTTCCACTCTTGATTCTTTGGTACTGGCGGTCATCTCATCGAAAGCCCTTGAGAGTTGTCCGATCTCATCTTCTGCTCTGGTACCGACCCTGTAATCCAGATTCCCTGCAATTATCTCTTCTGTACCATGATGCAATCTCTCAATCGGTTCTGTTATCGATCCTGATACCAGGATGGCGGATGTTATACCCAGAAGCAAAAGACCAACGAGAATAAGTAGCATTATGTCACCTATCCTGGCAACAGGCGCAAACGCTTCTCCTATATCCATCTCCGTCACCAGTGTCCAGCCCATCTCAGGTATGTGCGTATGAACCCTGATAACCTCCGCACCCCTGTAACTCTTGCATAGAATCACCTCATGTTCGTACCCCGCCAAATATTTGACACTTTCAGGTGTACTTCCCGAATGGAATGTATCAACCTTCTGTTTCAGGAACGTGCCATTCATGAACCTCGAGGGCGTTATCATATAGCCGTCCTTGTTTACGAGAAAGCTCTCCCCTGTCCCCCCGAGACCGATTCTGTCTGTCATTATCTTCTTTAGTTCTTCCATCGAGACCCTGATGACAACGACACCTAACAAAACAATATTTTCTTCATCGAAGATCGGTGCGGAAAAAGTGATTGAGTCTATTTTTTCATCCTGAGTGACATAAGCATCCTTGACAAAGACTCCTTCGTTCCCACCAATGAAATAAGGATCATTGCTTTTGTTTTTCCCGATATCGCTCTCGTCGCTCGAAGCAACGATCGTTCCATTCTTGTCAAGCACAAAGATACTGTGAACATATTCGCTTACCCCTGCTGTGCGCTTAAGTCTCCGCGTAACATCATCATACTTCCCGGTATAATCCGGGTCATCCCTGTCTGCCAATAACAATCGTTCTATAGCGATACTCTCTGATAACTGCTCAATCGCTTCTTTTTCGCCGTCCAGAAAAGTCTCGACATGGCTTGTCCTCGATTCCGCAGCAGTCAGCAGATGATTGCAGATATCTTTTTCTACCATATCTTCTGAAAGTCCCTGGTTAATTATGGTAGTAGTCATACCTGTAATCAGGACGAGTACGAATATAACGAGAAAAATTTTTATCCGTATTTTCATCTGCTAAAACCCCCCCTTATAGCTCTCCCACGATCTTATATCCGTGCTCCTTACCCGACTTCTCAAGAAGAGCGTTTATCTCTTTTTTGAGTTCGATCATCTTAAGTTCCCTGCCCACTGCCAGCCGGTTGAATTTCTCAAGTTCATCGGCTTTTTTCTTAATTTCCTCTTCGGCAGCTTTCCGCTCTGTGGTGTCCCTCAGCAACCCTATCGCATTCCATCTGCCTTTCAGTTTCACCCCAGAGAGGGAAAGTTCGACCGGGAATTCCTTACCGTCCTTTCCAAAAGCAGCCAGTTCAAGTGTTTTTCCAACAGCATCACCCTGCCCGGTCTCCTTAAATCCCTCGAACCCTTTCGAAAAAGCAGCATGGAATCTTTCGGGCACAATGAGTGCATGCAACTCTTTGCCGATTACTTCCTCTTCCGTGTAGCCAAACATCTGTTCAGCAGCTTTATTCCAGTATGATGTATTCCCAACATGGTCCATCATGATGATGGCATCATTAGCGGAATCGGTTATCGTCCGTAACTTCTCCTCGCTCTCCTGAAGTGCGCCCTCCGCACGCCTGCGCTCAAGCGCATTCACAAAGATATCACCAACTACCTTGAGCAGTGCGATGTCATCTTCAGACCATCTTTTTTCCTGCCTCACAGAATCGAACCCGAGGTATCCGATGAGAGTCCCGCCATAGACCATCGGAACAAGAATGACTGATAAGATATCCTGCGATTGCAGGGTCTCTTTTATAACATTTGCATCGGGTGGGAGGTCTGCAACAACTGGAATGTGGACAATCCCAAACCGGTTGAGTTGCGCCATCGACCACGGAAAGTCCGCAGTCTGTAGTCCCTTTAAGTTCTCGATCAGCGGAACAATTCCCCGGGCGCACCACTCGTGGGTGTTGTCCATTGCGGTTCCGCCATCGAATAACTGGAAGACATAACTGCGGTCAACACCAACAAACTCCCCGATGCTTCCGAGCGCATCTTCTATCCCGGCGCCAATCTCATCCGGTGCAAGGTTGATGAAACTTGTCGATATGGCGGTGACGATCTCCTCAAATTCAACCCGATCTTTTAGTGCCTCCTCCGCTTTCTTTTGCTCTGTGATATCAGAATCCACGCCCCGGTAACCGAGAAGTTCGCCTGCATCATCAAGGATCGGAACTCCGCTGGTCAACATGCAGACTGATCGTCCGTCCCTGGTGCGAAGCCAGTTCTCCATGCTTCTGAAGGGGTGTCTCTCCCTGACAATTTCAGCAAAGGCTGCACCAGCGCTCTCATTCCCGTCATGCAAAATAAAATCAAACGGGGTTTTGCCGATCATCTCCTCAACAGAGTAGCCAAGAACATCTTTCACCTTTTCAGAGCAGTAGGTATACCTTGCATCGGCATCCACCTCCCAGACCCAGTCAGACATGGTCCCTGCAACATCCCTGAAACGGAGTCCCAGTGCCTCGTGCGCCTTTTTAAGCGTATCGTTAACCCGACCCAGTTCTGCTGCCTGCGCGCCTCTCCTTGCGATGAGCTCTACGATCTTAAACAACAGAATCGAATAGTTACGGATCACATCCTCTCCGACCACACGCATCTTCCCTGCTTCTTGTACGAGCGACCCCTGGTCAATGTCGATTTCAGGCGCTATCTCTTCGAGATCATGGAGCTGCTCGGAAGAAAACTTCTCAGGTATGAACTGCCCGGCAAACATCGTTCCTTTGTGCTCGCCATCGATGATGATCGGCGCAACAAAATGTCCGCCGTGTGCAAAGCAGTAGCATATCTCCGGCTCCTCTGACAGAAGTGCAATCTCCCCCATCTCCATAAACGACTGGAAGCAGCGCTCTTTTCCTTTCTCGGTCGATTGGATCAGTGAGCAAAATCCGGTCGGATTGGTAAACCTTGTCAGGGGCTCGCCTTCGGGCGAAAAGATCACAGAAGAGATTCCAGCGGCTCTTGCGAAGCTATCCTGGATCGACTGGAGTTCGTCGATGTCGATCAGTTCACGCAGCGACGGTGAGCCGCTCATCCCAGCCTCCTGTTTATGGATAGGCTTTGTACGGGAATCCACCCGCCGATCTCTCCATGCCTGTAACCATCCGCTCAAATACCGATAGCGGCATCCCGAGTCCGAGCAGGTCGCCCTCCCATCCGCCGACCGCTCTTGCCCCGAGACAGAAGAAGGAGCCATTTAATCTCTGCTCCAGGAATGGCAGGGCTGTCAGGTCTGCGCATACGGCTCGAATCCCGATGGTGCTCATCAGGAAGCGGTTACCTGTGAGAAAGTTGTAGCCCTGAATCGCACGCAATGCCTGTTTCGGAAGCAACCCGAGAATCACGACGTCGGGAGCAATATCAAGCTTCCCTGCCGGATACGCAACCGCGGCGTCCATGATATCGGGCTGGATCGAGGTCATCCCGGAGACTGCGTTTTGTGCTGCACCAAACGTCTCGTACCGCCCTGTGTCGCCCTCGCCAAAGAGCGCAAACTGCATGTTATCGCTTGCTTTGCACCCGTAGACGAGACCGTTTGTAAAGTCTGCCGGCGATGCGGTCGTCTCCATCATATCTGTGTACTTCCGCGTGCCGGAAAGCGGTTCTTCCTGATATTGATCGACGAGACCAAGAGCGATAGCAGCGGCTGGACAGCCGACATTTCCCTTGTTAATCACAACAACCTCGCCATCCATCGCGGCGATCCGCACTGCCTCGCACCACGGAACCCCCTGATATTCCTCAGGAGTTCTCGTGCCCTTCGGGATCTCGTGCCCTTCGGGGATCAGTTTAACGCCAACCGGCTGGACCCGTGAGTCCGGCTCGTCAAAGATATCCATGAACCTCTTGCTCGCTTCATCAAAGGTCATTTCACCACCTTGTCCTTTATTATTCATCTTTCACACTCCTGAAGGCTATCGCAATCTATGACCGATTCTGTTTCAGTCTACCTCACTCCATGCATTGCAAACCTTCGTGATCTCATTTATCAGTTCTGGTATATTAAACATTCCATTCTACGGAGAGGGGTTTTGTACCACCCCGTAAGTGCAATTTGTAATTCTAACATTTCAGGGGCACAGTACCTAATCGGGTAACTTGTGGTAAACCACAAGATCACACAGTCTGCGAAGCCATCTCCACAAGATTTCCGGTGTTAATCTTGTGTACTCTCGGTTTTATATGCGGATATCCGCACAACATGGGTCAGTCCGTCTTCGTCTTCAGCCGTATGCCATCCGACGTTATCCCAAACACGGTAAGGTCTGGCGTGATATCTGTGCTGCGCATCTTTGGGATGGTGAGATAACGCTCCATCTTCTCGGTGTACGGATTCTCCTTCACCATAAGCCGGACCGATCCGTATACCGAATAATCGGCAACCTGATTGGTCATGAGATATGCGGACTCGTCCATGATGAATATGGTGGTGCAGCCCTTCTTGTTGAGGGTGATTGCTATATCCATGCACCGCCTGCCATCCATGCAAGCTTTGTAGAGGAAGTGAAGCCCGAAGATCGTCTTTCCGGAACCCGGTTCGCCTGTTACCAGTATCGCCTTGCCCTTCGGGTAGCCGCCACTCAGTTTAACGTCCAGTTCATCGATTCCTGTTGGTATGCGCTCCGTATTCGCTCCTGCCATCCCTAATGGTGTTTGAAGGCCCGTAATAATATTTCAAACGAGGTTATATAAATGTATTTCGCGTTCTGTCCCGCATATCCTGCAACGGCACAATTGAAAACTCCAGCGAAACAATCGGATTTTTAGACAGTACCCTCGATCATATTCTTTTTTTCGTCCATCTCCGCGGGCTCTCACACCATGCGGTTAACTGGTAAGGCTCAGCACATCGCGTACACTCCAAGTGCATATTTGGTAAGGCTCATAACATCGCTTACATCAAAAGGCTCAACACATCGCGTACACCTCAAGTGCATGTTAGGTCCATAACATCGCGTACACTTTTCGCGTTCAGAACTTCTCTTCGAATCTTTGTAACTACTCAGGTACCCAAAACCACTATCAGTG
>JAYEFK010000247.1:0-12338 GCA_034658575.1 Methanobacteriota archaeon | reverse complement strand
GGAGTGTGTATTTAGATGATAACAACTGTAACAACTGTAACAACTGTAACAGCAGCTACTGCAACCGCGCTTGGCGCTGTTGCGACTGTGCTATTGATCGCTCTTCTCATAACCAAGGAACTAGCAGATTCCCACGATGGTGCCAGATCACAGAAACTGGCAAGAAACGCCGGGCTGGCAATAACCCCACTTCTCTTTGCATTTGCAATGATCGTGGTCGTTCAGGTCGTAGCAGTACTATGAAACTGTATGTCATTGCTTTGGCGGTGCTGTTCTCTGTAGCAGCGCCTGTGATGGCGGCAGACCTGGCTGCGACTCAGATCTCATCCACAGAGATGCAGGTGGATGGAACCGGATTTAATCCTGGAACAGTAACGCTATTAACCGAGACGAGTATTTCTGTCACGCCATCGGGTGATGACTATTCTTATGAGCTAACCGGAATTGAGCTGCCAGCAGGTGCGGTTCTTGAACTCGATGCTTCGCCAGTGAATGATGACCTTAAGTTATACATGAAGAAGAACTGGCTTATGGTGTGGACGTTTGACAAAAGCGACGGTAGTACAATAGGTTATTCTTATGATTCTTCGACAGGGAATGTGCATGTAGCGCGCAGGGTCCCATTTCGCCTGCGATTCCATACCATACGTATATCCGGCACAACAGCACACGCCAGTGTGGACTTAAACGTTGTGGTGAAGCAGGACGTGACTGCTGACGGGGGTGGATCATTCAGCGAGCTTGTCGACATAAGCGCGATTCCGGCTGGCGACTATATGATACGCGCTGCGGATGGCGCCAATACTGACACAGCACATACCGCCATATCCGCGCCCGGAGATCTGCATCGCATTACAGTAACAGACCCGGAGACTGACAATCTGACACTGGATACAAACGGAAGTTACACATTTGGAGCAACGGGATATGATTACTTGGGTGCAGTGGTGCAGGATGCGGCATTCACATGGACCAGCAGTAACACTTCTGTTGGAACGATCGATTCTACAGGCGACTTTGAAGCGGATAACGCAGGAAATACCACCGTGTATGCGAATAGCGGCATGAAAGAGAGTAATCCTGTAACGGTGCATGTGAACCCGACCGTGATAACGACTGCTACACCAACAGCGTCATCCAGCACAGCGTCATCCAGCGGCAGACACAGTGACGGGGGCACCTATCCAACGATAACTTCCACCGTGACAGCGACAGTAGCACCAACCGCACCGCCGACAGTGACGCCGACAGAAGCAGTGGTGCCAACATCGACAAAAACTGCGGTGGCGGAAGAGACTCTAACTTCCCCCGTGGAAGAGGCGCCCACAAAGAAGGACATACCCGGCTTCACAGCGATGTTCGCAATCACTGGACTGCTTGCAATCGCTTATATGGTGCTGCGGCAGCGCAGATAGGGCGGTCAAGCACCAGCACGAATAACATCCGTCCACCGATAGGGTTGGGCGGATGAAACATGCAACCGATTATATGGATGATTTAATGATTCCAATAGCACGACCTCAGGTTGGCGATAGGGGGAGATCGAGAACGTGGTGCACGTACTGAGACCAGGTATGCTGGCAGGCGGAGGTTCGACAGGGCTGCGCTTGATTATGTAACCGGTGTGGGTGGCGCTGTCACTGACTCACAATCAGGATTCAGGGCTTTGAACAGGAAGGCGGCTCTTCTGCTGGCAGGGGCGCTGAAGGTGGATGATTTCTCGATCGAGTCGGAGATGATGCGATGCAGTCATGACCTGAATTTGCGGCTGGCAGAGGTGCAGATCCAGTGCAGGCATGAGACTTTTTATTATCTTCTGGTAACTGGTCCCATTCATTAATATTCCACTATTTCATCAATATATACTAATAATTTTATACACATACATACCAAAAGATTTAATAAGTATTAAACATATAGATAGTATATATGCCAAAAGGTAATATCCCTATCGATAAGTCAACGGCAAAGGAAGTAATAGATGGAGTGATCGTTCAGACATTACCACATACTCCGTACAACAGAACAATGTACCCATTATTCACACCCGTGTCCCCAACCCGGTGTTCTGTCTGTGGAAGCTCGTTAAAACCGAATGAGAGTTATGATCGCTTCATAATTTCGAGCTACGGTACCATAATGTGTCCGATTTCCTACTGGATCTGCTCGAAATGCGGAAAACATCATGCCGACGCTATTGTTGGTGTCACCGGATCTGCGAATTACAGCGATGAATACAAGGAGAAACAGAAGGCGGTGCGATACAACGGAAGATGCAGTCACTGGAACACACGAGTGGTTGGTGAAATATTTACAGAGGGATTAAATGGTGTTTCGGGAAGAGCACCATGCGCAACAACTCTATGGGCGTATGAGTAAAAGCAAGGCAAGATCTCATCCTATGAACTGCTAGACCAGGAGATCAACTTCAATGGGACTTTATACATCGATGGTTACTGGGTAAAATCCGGGTGGAGAAAATATATCGAGTGCCAGCTTGGAAAGAAATTAACCAACAGCGAGTGAAAAAAGCTCCGATATAAATCAATTTACGTCGTAGCTACCGAAGATAAAGTCGTATTGGACTCGTTTCGGTCATTTTCTGACTCGACCAGAAAAAATCAAAAAGTCTCGCAGGCATGGGGATTTTGACACGTCAGCAAAGAATCCGGTTTCGCGTGGAGTTGGGGTGCTCGGGCTCGGTGATCCGGCTCATTGCAGAGAAGAGACCGCTGCTTTATATCGGGGGACCCGGGTTTGTCTCATGTCTTGTCGGGGTCTTCTTTGGGATACGGCTGCTTCAGGTGTATAACCAGACCAGATTCTTCTCGCTTGCTTATGCGATGCTTGTGTCGATATTCTTGATTCTTGGCGCGATCGGGGTTTTTATGGGGCTGATGCTGAATGTGATCTCGAGGTTGAGGGTTGGGGAGGGGGGTCGCGGATGAATATGCGTGTTATTCCCGGAACCAGACCTGATATCATCAAGATGTCGCCTGTGGTGCGGGCGTGCGAGCGGCAAGAGGGCTCGGACTGGTTTGTGCTGCATACCGGGCAGCATTATTCTTATGGGATGGACAGGGTGTTCTTTGAGGAGATGGAACTTCCTGAGGCGAGGTATAATCTCAATGTCGGGTCGGGGTCGGGAAGGCACGGGGAGCAGAGCGAGAGACTGATGGAGGGATGACATGAAAGCAATTATGGATTCTGACTCGTTGATTAAACTGACGAAAGCAAAAGCGAAAGAGATTGTTTTGAAGAACATTGAGGGATATATTCCACCAAAAGTATTTGAAGAGGCGGTAAAGATACCTAAAGAGGAAGGTTATCCGGATGCGTTTTTAATCGAGGAGAATCTAAAGAAAGGATTATTAGCAATCGGAGAATTCAGAGAAGATCAGCATGTAGAGGAGATGATAACCAGATTGGGAATAGGGTCTGGTGAAGCGGATGTATTTAGATTGTATAAATCCGGAGGCTTTGATGTCATTTCAAGTGATGATGACAGGTTCTTAAAGATAATTGATGCTCTGGATATTCCTTATATGGCTCCTTCTGCGCTTATCATATACCTTTTCAATAAGAAGATGTTGTCGAGGGTTGATGCAAAAACATATATTGACAATCTAAAAGAGATGGTATCAGATGAAGAATATTATGTAGCGATGAGAGAGGTTGAATAAATGGAAACAAAAACTGTACATCTGACAGGAGATTTATTAAAAGGGGTGTCATACAGGACGGTGATGGAAGATGTGGATGAATCCACGGCAATCAGGCAGTTAATAAGGCTTGGTGTGATATGGTATGCGGTCAATCTTTATAAGATTGGAAAAATAACACTCTCAGAGGCTGCGGAGTTGTCAAATGTCAGTTTGAGGGAGATGCTGGACATACTGGAAGAGCGCGGTGTAAAAGGGAATGTTACGATGAAGCAGCAGATAAGGGCACTGGATTATGCCAAAAATCTATGATGAATTCTCGTGGAGGGAGATAAATCGATGATTGAGAAGATCTGCGTCATTATCGGCACACGCCCAGAGGTGATCAAGATGTCGCCAGTGGTACGGGCGTGCGAGCGGCGGGGTGCGGACTGGTTTGTGCTGCATACGGGGCAGCATTATTCTTATGGGATGGATCGGGTCTTCTTTGAGCAGCTTGGGCTGCCGGATGCGAGGTATAATCTGGATGTCGGGTCCGGGTCAGGGAGGCATGGGGAGCAGACGGGGAGGATGCTTTCGGGAATCGAGGAGATATTGATTGCGGAAAAGCCTGATGTGGTTCTTGTTGAGGGCGATACGAACACGGTTCTTGCGGGTGCGCTTGCCGCATCCAAGTTGGGGATCAGGGTCGGGCATGTGGAAGCGGGGCTGCGGAGCTACGACCGGAGGATGCCTGAAGAGATCAACAGGGTTGTCGCGGATCATATCTCGGATTACCTGTTTGCGCCAACTGTTCAGTCGAGGGACATTCTTATTGGTGAAGGTATTTCCGATGAGAAGGTATTTGTTACCGGAAACACGGTCGTTGATGCGGTTTACCAGAACATAGAGATTGCAAATGGCAGGGATGGTGGTGGTGATGGCGGCACCGGTCAATCTCTTGAGCCGGATGGATATCTTCTGGCGACTGCACACAGGCAGGAGAATGTGGATGATGTCACGCGGTTTGCAGGTATTTTAAGAGGGCTTGAGCTTGTTTCAAGGGAATTTTCGCTTCCTGTTGTCTATCCGATCCACCCACGCGCTATGAAGATGATGGAGGAGTTTTCGCTGGACGCTCCAGGGGTTACGTTTACCCAACCTCTTGATTATCTCTCATTCCTGAAACTGGAGGCGGACGCCCGACTGGTTCTGACGGATTCCGGAGGGGTGCAGGAGGAGACTTGCATACTGAAGGTGCCGTGTGTTACGCTTCGGGATAATACGGAGAGACCTGAGACTGCCCTGGTTGGGGCAAACGTGCTCGTGGGGTCGGATCCTGAGAAGATTCTGGAGGGTGCCCGGACGATGCTTGGTAGGTCGCGGGACTGGGAGAATCCGTTTGGTGATGGAAGGGCGGGGGAGCGGATTGTGGAGATAATAATGGATGAAAAGGTTTAATTGATAGACAGTATGATATTCAAATGTATGTTCCGGAAGGGAGTCGTAATATGGAGACACAGAAAATACTGGTAACCGGTGGAAAAGGGTTCATAGGAACGAACCTTGTTTCCGAACTAAATCGAAGAGGGCATGATGTCTGGGTCTGCGACATTGGGCAGTCAGAGGGTGAAAAATATATTCGGTGCGATGTCGGCAAGTACCGGCAGGTCGAACGGATGTTTGATGGTGCTGATCGTGATTTCGATTATGTGTATCATCTTGCTGCCGAGTATGGTCGCTGGAACGGAGAGGATTACTATGAGAATCTCTGGATGACCAATACGATCGGAACAAAGCACATACTTCGGATTCAGGAGAAAAAGAAGTTCAAAATGATCTTCTTCAGTTCTGCCGAGGTTTATGGGGATTATGAGGGTAGAATGAGTGAGGATGTGATGGATACCATTCCAATCAAGCAGATGAATGACTATGCGATGACGAAGTGGGTCGGGGAGATGCAGGTCTTGAACTCTGCTGAGATGTTTGGTACCGAGACTGTCCGGGTGCGACCTGTGAACGCTTACGGACCGCATGAGCCATCCAGCCCGTATAGAGGAGTTATTCCGATGTTTATCTACCGTGCGCTCCATGATCTGCCGTATACGGTTTATGGGGGGCACAAGCGGATATTTGATTACGTGGAGGACACCTGCAGAACGTTTGCGAATATTGTGGACAACTTCATTCCGGGGGAGGTCTATAACATCGGGGGAAGACCTGAATGGGAGACTGACATAAAACGTGTTTCAGACATTATCCTTGAGTATCTGGGTAAGGACGATTCTCTTGTGACGTACAAGGAAGGAGAGCCGTTCACAACGAAGGTTAAGCATATGGACTTCTCAAAGGCGGTCAGGGATCTCTCGCATGATCCGAAGGTTCCAATCGTTGAGGGGATTCCGAAGGCTATTGAATGGATGAAGAAGGAATACGGATTATGAGGATGGGACTGAATGGAAACAATACTAAAGATCAAAGTGGATGAGTTTTTAGCTCATAAGATAGAGGATATTGTCAAGGTAGGCACATTCAGAAGTGAAGAGGATTTTTTAAAGGGGGCTGTGGAAGAGAAGGTGCGAAGGTGGGAAATTCTGAAGTTGAACGCAAGAATGGATAAATTCGCCGAACGGATTACAAAGAGACATCCTGAAAGCGTAACAGAAGCAGTTTTAAAAGCGAGTGCGGATGAAGACGAAAACAGTATTTATTGGGCGGTATTATGAGAAAAGAAGTTAAAGAATGGTGGAAACAATCAAAAAGAGATTTAATAACCGCAGAGAACTGTAAGAATTCGAAAGATTATTATGCATGCGCATTCTTCTGTCAGCAATCGGTTGAGAAAGGTTTAAAGGCACTGTATATCGCAAAAAAGCGGATGTTTCCCGGTGCAACCCACTCGTTGATCTACCTCGCCACGGAGACCGACCTACCATCCGAATTTCACACATTCCTGAGACAATTGACGCCAGAGTTCGTTACCACGCGGTATCCGGATGCGGCTTATGGAACGCCTTATGAACTATATGATGAAGATATCGTGAATGAAATTTTAGAGAAGAGTAAAGAGGTGCTAAAATGGATCGAATCACAGATAGAGATGTGAAAGAATGGATCAACCGTTTTTTGGCGGTAATTACTGATAAATATCCGGCAGAAAAGATTTTACTCTTTGGGAGTAGGGGAAGAGGGGATAATCTAATCGATAGCGATGTTGATATGATCATCGTAAGTAAAAAATTTGAGGGTGTCAACTGGTTGAAACGAATAAGGGATGTTTCTGTCGAGTGGGGCGGTCTGGTTTCATTGGAGCCGCTTTGCTACACTCCGGAGGAGTTTGAAGAGAAGAGTCAGGAGATTGGGATCGTGAACGAGGCTGTGAAAGAGGGGATAGAATTAACAGCAGGATGATGATGTGTTCAGCGCGTGTAGCAAATGTGATGAAGGCGTTTGGCGAGGACGACGCGGCTATTTACGGGGCTAAGATAGGGGATGCTTTTGGGACTGCGGTTGACACTATATTTCTGAAACAGAAAGAATTGAGGAAGAATATTAGTTACGATATTTTGCCAAAGGAGGTATAAAAATGGGTATAGAAAATGAATATGAAGGAAAGGTTGTACTGGTAACAGGCGGCGCAGGATGCATCGGGACGAACCTGTGCAGGAAACTGGCGGAATTGAATGCAGAGAAGGTAATCATCCTGGACGATCTCTCTTCTGCTTACGAGTGGAACATTCCGCGGGCAAAGAACATTTCTTTTGTGGAGGGGAGCATTCTCGATGATGAGATGCTGAAACGGGTCTTTAAGGAGCGACCGGATTACGTGTTCCATCTGGCGGCACACTTTGCAAACCAGAACTCTGTGGATAATCCCGAATACGATCTGATGGTCAACGGGATCGGGACGTTAAAGGTCATGCAGTATGCGCATCTTCTGGGTGTTGAGAGGCTTGTTTACGCGTCTTCCGGATGCGGGGTCTACGGACTGGAGTCGAAGATGCCTTTTGAGGAGCATGATGTCTCAATCAGCCTGCATACGCCGTATCAGGTTACTAAACTACTTGGGGAATTGTACACGAACTACTTCCACAATCTATATGGGCTTCCTATCGTTAACGCGAGGTTCTTCAATGTGTTTGGTCCGGGAGAGGTTCCGGGAAGGTACCGAAACGTGATACCGAACTTCTTTTACTGGGCGATGAACGGGCGTGCGCTGCCGATCACAGGCGACGGATCAGAGACGAGGGACTGGACGTATGTGGATGACATCGTAGGTGGTTTGCTTGCGATGGGCATCAGGGAAGAGGCGATCGGGGAGTCGATCAATCTCGGATCCGGCATGGAGCACAGGGTTGTCGATATGGCAAGTATGGTGAATGATATTGCGGGCAATGAGGCAGGGATTGAGTATACTGAACGAAGAGATTGGGATGCGAAGACGAGGCTTTTGTCATCTATTGAGAAGGCGAAGAGGCTTCTGGATTATAAGCCGCAGATGACGTTTGAGGATGGTCTGGCGAGGGTGCATGGGTGGTTTACTGATAACTGGGATGATGTGAAGAGGAGTGCAGAGTTTTAGGCGTGGTGCAGGGATGAAACGGACAATTGGCGAACGATTAGATGAGGTGTACAGAACACGACATTGGTGCGGTGAAATGACAAGAGTACCGGTTGCGATTCCGACAAAGGAGTTGTGCCCCCACCACCCTTTGCATCCGGGGATTATGGAATAGAGGAGTGGGAACATGAAGACACTTGTGGCAATCCAGCGACGGCTGCGCCATCAGTAATGAGTAACGGGTGATGAGTAACGTGTCACAGATTACAGATCACACATTACCGATTGCAGATCGCACGATGCTCCTGTCCTGCTGGCTGATATGTTGAAGATGTACGGAAGGATCCGGACGAGGGGTTATATAGGGTGAAGAGGATGGAAGGTGATGATGGGATGCGAGAATAGGGATGGAGGGCTCATGGGGTTCAGCAGTCAGACTATGCTGGGGGAATTGCATCGAGAGTTCATATTGATAAATATAGTACAGAGGATCTGAAAAAAATGTGGAGCGAGAACTGTCGCAGGATGATGAAAGGATACGAGCCAAAGGAGCCAGCAACGATAGGGGAGCCCGGGTCTTCTATGTGTTATTATGCCTGCGTTACGGATTAAAGGTTGGGGGTATGCGTATTTGGAGATGGATTTCAGGGAAATTGGGGGGTAAAGAATAGATGACAGAAGTATCGGTTGTGATCCCTACAATGAACGAAGAGGCATCCACTGGCACCTGCATCGAGAAGATACAGAGGGTCTTCACCGAGCATCACATCGACGGAGAGATCGTCGTTGCTGACAATTCGACGGATGGGACACCTGAGATTGCGAAGCGTCCTGGTGCGCGGGTTGTTGTTCCGGATAAGCTGGGGTATGGGAATGCATAATGGATCGCCAAGAGCGATCCATCGATGCCACAGCCAGCAGGGCTGGGCATTACCGGTTCGGATTTGCGCAGGCATCCGGGGATTGTATTGTGATGGGGGACGCTGACAACACTTATGATTTTATGGATATTCCACGACTGTTAGAACCGCTGAAGAGAAGAATTAGACACAGATTAACGCTGATTGACACGGATTTAAAGAATAATAAGCATCCGGATAGAGGAGCAGAAGCATGAAGACACTTGCGGCAATCCCGCGACGGCGCAGCCGTTTAGTGATGAGTAACATGTTACAGATTACAGATCACACATTACTGCCAGAAGGGCGAGAGACGTTTGGGATTGACGCTGCGGAAGATATAAAAGGGATGGATGCGGACTGTGTTGTCATGGCAGTTTCTCATGATGCATTCAGGGATATTTCACTGAGCGTGCTCAAAGGCGTGATGAACAGCGATCCGGTATTGGTAGACATCAGAGGGATGTTTGGTAGGGAGGATGCTGAGAGGATGGGATTTTGTTACAGGGAACTGTAAAATGGTTGGGGTGAACAGGTAAGACATAGATTAACGCGGATTACACCGGTTTTTAACTACATGAAAGACAATTTTATAAATATTATGAAAACGGTTTTGGTGATGAGAGAATGAAAATAGAAAAGATAAAGGAGATGTATAAGGATGAATGGATGCTTGTAGAGGTTTTGGCAGAGGATGAGCTTGGACAGCCAACAGATGCGGAAGTGATAATCCATAGTAAAGCAAGAGATGAGATATACGAAGCATTAAAGGAGACAAAGACGAAGTACACATATCAGTTTTATACAGGCGAGATACCGAAGAAAGGATATGCGGTGGCTTTTGATGAGATATAAATTTGATACGGGGGCACCTGTAATTGTATTAGGAGTTACATTGGAAGGGGAGGACATTGGGAAGAAGATAGATATGGTACTTGATACCGGTGCTACATATATGATGGTTCCATGGGATATTGCAGATGTGTTAGGATACGAACCAGGAATATCAAAGGAATTAGTGCCTATGGTTACTGCAAGCGGTGTTGAAAGGGCTCCACTAATAACTGTAAAATCACTAAATGTGCTGGGGATGACTGCGCATAACATCAAAACGATCGTCCATGATTTACCAGAAAAAAGCTACGTTGATGGTTTACTTGGGTTAAGCTTTTTACGAGGATTTAAAGTTTGTTTGGACTTTCAAGAAGGAATATTGGAGATAGAGTAGGATGAAAGCGGAGCATGCAGAGCGAATGGGATTTTGTTACAGGGGTCTGTGAATGGGTGGGGTGAACAGATAGTGTATAAAGAACACAGCATTGGCGGGGTAACGTGAAGACACTTGCAGCAATCCCGTGCCATGACGAGGGGCTGGCGAGACGGCTGTGCCGTCAGTGATGGGTAACGGGTGATGAGTGACATGTTACACATTACAGATCACATATTACCGCCCACAGGGCGAGATGGTTAGCATGATCCGGGGGAGATTCCCGGACTGCTTAAACCGATATCGAATGATGCTGCTGATTTGGTTATCGGCTTCCGGTCATTCGGACAGATGCCGTTTTACAGAAGGTTCGGCAGAGCGGTGCTGGATGGTGTGACTGGTGCGGGTGGCGCTGTCACTGACTCACAATCGGGGTTCAGGGCTTTGAACAGGAAGGCGGCTCTCCTGCTGGCAGGAACGTTGAGACGGGGGGGATCAAAGCGTTCGGAATTGGTGCTACGGAAGATATAAAAGGGATGGGTGCGGACTGTGTTATCATGGCGGTGTGCGTGATGATTTCAAGAAAACTTTTCACAAAAGTTTTATCAAAAACTGCCCTTCGGGCGGGGTTTGGTTTTATACTTTCCTACACGTCAAGGTGGTAAAGAGATGGAAACGAAAAGTATGATGAAAGAAAGGGTTGAAGCAGTAATTCGGTCTGGTGCGTATCCGAATGAATCCGAGATGTACGGTGAAGCAATCAGGATGCTTTTCGAAGCAAAATCGTACTTGAAGACGATTGCAGCGGTTGAATTGTATAAAACGGGGGACGTCTCTATTGAACGAGCATCGGAAATTGCTGGGGTGAATGTTGTTCAACTCAAAGAGATTTTAGCGCAGAAGGGAATAACAAGATGGGTGGGAACTGGTGTGGATGAGCTGAAGAGAAGGACGGAAGAATTAAAGAAGGCGAAGAGGTAGTATGAAAGTCCTCTTAGATACGGACATAGCGAGTTGCCTGTCTAAAATAAACAGGTTTGATGTCATATTCAAGCTATTTCCGAACTCAAACTTTTTCATTCCAATAAGAGTCTTTGAGGAATTAAAGGAAGCAGAGGAGCTCGGTTTTAGCTTTGTCAGAATAATTTCCGGTCTGCTGGGGGATAAAATCGAAATAACATCCTTAAATGAAGAAGAGGTATGGGATTACGAGGAAATCAACAGAATTGGGAAATTTGGATACGGGGAGAAGGCGTGCATTGTTATTTGTAGAAATAGGGAATATTTTATATTACTTTCAAATGATGGGCATGTGAATAAAAAATCAAGGGACCTTGGGATAACGGTTTATAACCTGGAGGATTTACTTTCACTTGCTATAGAAGAGGGTGTGATTAAGAGCGAGGATGAATTAGAAGCGTTGATGGATAGAATTGAGCACTTGGATAGGGTTAACATAAGAGATAAGGATTATCTGATAAGCAAAGTAAAAGCAGAGGTTGGAGACGTGTAAGTGTATAAAGAACACAGCATTGGTGCGGCAACATGACAGAAACATCGGTTGTGATCCCGACAGAGGGGTTGCACCCCTCGTCCCTACGGGCTACCCTCGCCCCCTGCATCCGGGGATTATAGACTGAAGGAGCAGGAGCATGAAGACACTTGCAGCAATCCCGTGCCACAACGAGGGGCTGATGAATCGGGTCGGTCGTATTGAAAGCGCGGAAGTACGTGGATGAGGTGCTGGTGGTCGATGACGGATCCACCGATGATACTGTGGAGGTGGCGGAAGCGGCGGGTGCGGTGGTGGTTTCGCACGGGGTGAATAGGGGGAAGGGTAGGGCGGTTAAGACATCGCCTGGGTACGCTGCCGAACACGGGTTCGATGCTCTTGTCCTGCTGGATGGCGATGGTCAGCATGACCCGGGGGAGATTCCCGGGCTGCTCGAACCGATATCAAACGATGATGCTGATCTTGTCATTGGCTTCCGGGCATTCGGACAGATGCCGTTTTACAGAAGGTTCGGCAG
>JAYEFK010000246.1:0-2937 GCA_034658575.1 Methanobacteriota archaeon | reverse complement strand
AATCGCTCTATCGATCTGGTATCGATCGCGTTAGCATCCTTCATGTACCACGACGGCACCCTGAAGAGCACCGTACTCTTCCGGGCGATCTTCGTATCCGCGTTCATGGACATCTTCTCGACAGCGACGCCGATCATCGTCGGCACATCGACCGACTTGTGTCCACCTACCGGGATGAAATAGTGGAGCAAGTCCTTTGACAGGATGCTTGCACGCCCAAAGACTGAGAAACCGCCGCCTGATAGGGACATATTCGATATCATGTCCCTGACACCGATGCTTGTTGCCGTGGAGGTCTTCGGATCGGACCCTGAAAGGATGTCTGAGACGACGACAGCCGCGTACTGGTTGTATCGCGGGTACATGCTCTCGATGTTATCGGTGTACGCGATGCGCTGGTTGTCCATCAGGAGGAACGCATCGGCGTATTTCTTGAGACCTTCGATTGCATAACAGGCGTTTGCGTACCTGGCACGCGTCTCCGCGCCAGCAGGGTCTGGCAGCACGCCAAAGACCATTGCAGGTACGTCAAGGTCGCTCAATGTGCGCGCAATTGTCGGGGATATCCCGCTCCCTGTGACTCCGCCGAGACCGAGAAAGATGATTGCAGCGTCAACGCCTTCGACCTTGTCGTTTAACAGTTCGAGCAGCACCGCGTCATACGAGTCCATCGCAGATGCGGATGCGGCGGTGTCTTTGAAATCGCTTCTCCCGACAACCTCGTCGCCCGACCCGAAAAATCCCTTGTCGGTCAGCAGATACTGCTCTTTATTCTTGATGTGTTTGAACGGAACCTTCGGATTAATCGCAATCCTCGGGTTCTTTCCTGCCCCACGCTCACAAATATTATCCAGCAGTGCACTTCCCGCATTTCCTGCACCGATCAGTAGAACTGCCATACACAACAGATCAACCGCAATGCATATATGATTTTTCGTAGTTAATGTATTATGGTTCGAGTGATCCATCTGGTTACGGCAATCCTGATCCTATCAGCACTTGCGATGCCGGCTCTCGGAGATGACGCTATAAAGCGGGAACTCGTGGAGCAGGTAAGCGAGATCAAGTTGCCGGTTCTTGCGCGGTATCAGGAACTAAGTCTCATGCACAGGCAGATCCTGATCACACTCCAGACCCTGCCTTCTGCCCAGATTACCGGAAATACCCGGGAGTGGGTGAATATCGCGGCAGGCAACAACGGAATTCTCAAGAAGTTTAATAGCATTAACGATCTTGCATCGAAGGGCGATCCCCAATCGCATAAGACCGCGCTTACCGATGCCACCCGGTTAAAATCCGATATAAACTCACTAGAAGGGTATGCGCAGGCGAAAGATAACTTCATCACAAGCTATCCGAAGACCGCACTGTCGCAGTTCTTTGCTGATCAGGGCGAGTACTTTGAGGCGCGGGCTGAGACCGAGATTGATACGCGCATAGAGATCGATTATTTGAGCCACGCGCTCACCGCATACAGAGAGGCAGAGGACATTACAAAGACGACCTACATCGACCTGAAGGTCAAGAAACTGAAATCCGAGTACCAGTTTGATATGGAGATTGTGAATACGTCGTCGCAGATCGGTGAGGCGAAATTTGAGCAGGCGTCGTACGGATTCAATCACACCAGTAACCCGGTGGCTGTTGCAACCGGAATCCTCTCAGCACGAACCGCAAAAAGGGAACTGACAACGGTTTATGAGTTGTATCTGAAGCACGGCGATGAGAGGGCTGTGCAGATCGATGAGCAACTCCTCGAGATCGATCAGATCCACACAGAACTTGTCGATCTCTTTCTGAAATACGCTTCTGTCTTTGTGGTATTCTTTATCATGGTGCTGGTCTGTGTGCTCAGCCTGATGTTTAAATGGACTCATGCTATCGATGATACACTGCTCGGGGACGAGGTGATCCAGTGAGGAAGGTTGTACTGTTATTCCTGGTATTTTTCATGCTCATGGGGACTGCATACGCAGATCTGTCCGTAACAGGCGATTCATGTGAGATCAAAGAGCTTGAGGGAACAGAGATTGTGACACTCACTCTGGAAAATACCGGGAGCGAGTCCATAGACGTGTATGCTCCTGCACTCCCGTCACCAAGAGAAGGTATCACTCTGACGGCACTGGATTCCTACCCCCTATCACCCCCCCTATCAGCCAACGAATCAAGAGATGTCCGGATCGAGGTACAGATCACAAAAATTGTTAGCAAGGGCATATATAATGCAACCGCCTACTTTGGTGACAGCACCGCGAAAATCACCATCAATGTCAACCGTCATGCTCCTGCACATCTTGCGCCGCTTCAGAACATCAACATAAAAGACCCGGTCATCTTTAACAAACCACGAAAAGAGATGGAGGCGACTGGTTTTAAGGTTGTTACGAAGTTTGGGATCATAAACGATGGCGACATGGCGATGACTGTGAAAAGCATTGCCGCTTACGGCACTCCAGGGGCCGGGATGACGTTTAAGGTGGACTATCCTACCAAGATCGATGAGCGGAGTGCGGGCACTGTTAACTTAACGATTATCATACCTGTGACAGCGCCAGAGGGCACGCACGAGGGTAAACTGCGCATCGATGCAGGGAAAGCAGGATCGCAGACGATCACGGTGACGGTGACGGTCGAACACGCTGTCAAGTTCGCGATGTCTTCTTATGATCCCAACTTCGGGCGGGTCGATGTGCTGAAGTCGATCCCTCTGGAGGTATCGCTCAGTGAGACGCTGGGATATAAGGACATCACCGCCGTCAAGATCCAGCGTGAGAAGACTCCTGTGGCGGATGGGAAAGATGACTGGATGGCTGTCAATCTGCCAGCCTCGATCATACAGAAAGGAAAAACGGTTCCGCTCTCGTTTACGCTCCGGTTCCGGGGAGAGACGATCGTTGGAAGGACATATACATGGCAGTACTTCCTCTCCCACAG
>JAYEFK010000245.1:0-2939 GCA_034658575.1 Methanobacteriota archaeon | reverse complement strand
GCAACGGAACGATCAAAGAAGACGGTGCAGTCTACACGACAAATACGTGCAAGGGTTCTATGCGGTTTATCTGGTTCATGGGCTGCGAATACCGCTCGTTCGATCCGGATAAGGCGAATCTCTTGAGCAAGATACTGATCTGTTTCGACAAATATGATGCGCCGGAGGAGGGCAATACAAAGAAGACCCTGGCAACCGGCGAGATCTGGGAGCTTAAGGAAGGGTACAGTCTTGTGGCATCGCAGGTTGACCTCGTAGGCAATAAAGTATATCTAAATATTTATAAAAATGGCGAAGCTGTGTACGATGAGGTTCTCAAACCCGGGATTATTTCGTGTACAACGAGACCATCGACGATGTGGAGGATATTACACTCTTCACATGTCACGTTGATTCGGCGTTCCGCGGAACCGAGTCCAATGTCGTGGTACTAAGTGTGGTGAGGCAGTACTCGGATAACCCGAAGAAGATTTGGATCGGCGATGAGTACGGGGACTTTGAGGTGAAAGAGATCACAAATAAGACGATCCAACTCAAGAACGCCAACACGATATCCTTTTCGCTCTTTGAACGAGAGGAACTGCTTGGCGATTGGATCAAGTTCAGGGTTTCTGGGAAGGGCTGGTGGGGCTATGCATATACTGAAATCACGTGTGCGGCTCCGGAAGTCGGGGGATCTACCGGAAACCCCGGGTCGCCACCAGTCGAGACGGTGGTTGCAACCAGCACTCCAACCACCACGCCAACCAGTGTGGCAGATACCAGTGGCGACACTGACACTTCCGAAGACGCACCCGCCCTGCCTCCGGATGATGCCAGTGCCACGAAAAACAATCCTGCACAGGAGACTGGAACTGATGCCGCGCATACAGAATCTGTTCCGGGTTTCGGGGTTCTCTCTGTTATCGCGGGACTTTTTGCGGTTGTCTGTATTAGACAGCTGAAGTGAAAGGGGCGGATACCAGAGACTCTTCGCAAGACCTGTGACAGATGTTCACGGGTTTTGTTACCTTTATCGAAGGCAGAGGGCAGATGTGCCAGACGCCTCCTGAGCAGAAGCAGTCGGATGGGTGGGAACTGTAATCGTTCATGTGCGGTGGCAGCAGCCCTGCAAACCAAATAGGTTAATATAGAAGGATGGTATAGGTTAACATAATTACACAGGTGATTTCATGGCAAATAGAAATATTATAGAAAGGATACTCGGTCCGCCGATGCCGAAAAAATCTGTAGACCCTGATAAGTATCACAATATCAGTCTCGATGACTACGAGGAGGTTATAGAAGATACGCCGGCGGAGACATATATACGCGTTGCGGAACTGAGCAATCTCGATGGAATTCCCGATCTAAGAAAGGAGATATACGACGGAAATATCGTTATTGTCGATATCTCACTGATAAAGCGGGACAAGATGATACTCGAACGCGCGCTTCGTGACCTGCGGGATGTGGTAAGTGATGTGCATGGGGATATTGCAGGACTCGGCGAGGATATGGTGATCACGACTCCGACAGGCATCAAGATCGATCGTACACGGCTTGGTGGGCAGACGACGGCGGCATATTGATATGAAGATCAACAGCCCTCTGCAGGCTTACGAGTACCTGCCGAAGACTAACTGCGGGGACTGTGGGGAACCTACATGCATGGCGTTTGCCTCGCATCTGATCGATCGGTCGATGAAGGCAGAGGAGTGTCCGCCCCTGCTCGAGGAAGAATATAGTGACAGTTATAACACGCTCATCGATCTGCTTGCGCCTGAGATACGCGAGGTCGTAATCGGAACCGGCGACCATGCGATTACCATCGGCGGGGATGATGTGCTGTACCGGCACAAGCTGACCTTCTTTAATAAAACCGCCTTCGCTTATGACGTGTGGGACACAATGAGCGAGGAAGAACTGGTAGGGCGTGTCAACGAGATCCAGAACTACAAAAAATTTTATATCGGCGATTTCCTGACGCTTGACGCGGTTGCGATCAGATGCATATCCGGCGATGCGGATCAGTTCGCGCAAACGACCGCGAAGGTGATGGAAACGACCCAACTGCCGCTCCTGCTCTGCTCGCTCAATCCGGAGGTTCTTGGTGCAGGACTTGCTGTTGCTGCCGATCGAAAGCCACTGATCTATGCCGCAACTACTGAAAACTGGCGCGATGTTGCAGAGCTTGCACTCACACATAACGTCCCTGTGACGCTCTCTGCGCCAAACGATCCGGACGCCCTGAAATCGCTTGCACTGACGTTTGCGTCGGCGGGCATCACCGATATCGTGCTCGATCCCGGGACGTTCCCGACAGACGGGTTGCGGGACTCCTTTGAGAACTTCCTGAAAATCAGGCGTGCAGGGATCGATGGACAGACCGATATCGCATATCCGCTGATGGCGGTTCCCATGACCGTCTGGGAACGTTTCGATGGTATAAGTGCGGCATACTGGGAGAGCGTGCTTGCATCGATCTTCACGGTCAAATATGGGGACATCATGATCATGCACAGCATCGAGCCGTACTCGCTCCTTCCCGAACTGCATATCAAGGACACGGTCTACACCGACCCGAGAAAGCCGGTGATGGTCGATGCGGGCGTCTTTGAGGTCGGCTCGCCTGACCGGAAGTCGCCTGTCTTCGTAACAGCGAACTTTGCGCTAACATATTATACGGTGGAGAGCGATCTGGCGTCCAATGACATCGACTGCTACCTCTGCGTTGTGGATACCGACGGCATCGGCGTTGAGGCGGCGGTGGCGGGCGGGCAGCTCACTGCGGCAAAGATCAAGGCTATGTTCGATTCAGCCGGGTTTGATGTGAAAGAGAAGACCGATCACGGATCAATTATCCTTCCTGGGCTTTCTGCACGGCTGCAAGGAGATGTTGAGGATGAGACTGGACTTACCGTGATGATCGGACCTCCTGATTCAGGGCAGATCCCGCG
>JAYEFK010000244.1:0-2961 GCA_034658575.1 Methanobacteriota archaeon | reverse complement strand
CGTTCAACAGAAAAGGAGAATTATAACTCACAAAGAAACTTTCAGGCACTGCTACAACGGAAATCAGTTCTCCTTTTTCAAGAAGAATATCGAAAATAATGTCGCTGAGACTTCTTCGCACTTCAGAGTCAAGAGAGTCATCAACTACAACCAATACGTCAATATCAGAATCTTTTGTAGCTTCGCCTCGTGCATAAGATCCATAAAGTATAACTTTCTTAATCTTTTCACCATTCAGATTTGTTAGATGGTTATTTATGCGCGTGACCAATTGTCTTATCTTCTTATACATGATTTTCACCTTTTAGCGTGGGGTTCGGGATTCTGGACAACGGAACCCGCGGATGGCGGGGTTCAATATGCTGTGCGGAGATTTCAGAAAGTCAGGATGTATCGCCATTTTTTAACTCCTCTATCATTTCCCGTACGCAATTACGCAAAGGCTGCAGATCGTTCATGCAGATATAGAAAACCTCCTCGCATCGATATTGAAGTACTGTTGCGAGATGATGTCACGCACACCTTTGACGCCATTCCAGTGAATGTCGGGATAGTGTGCAAGCAATTTCCCTTCGGTCTCTTTGTCAATCTTTTTGAAGTTCTCCCCGATGGCTATCAGCATCATCGCGATTCCATCCAGCATGTCCTGTCCGCAATCACTATCCAGAAAATCGTCGGGCGAATCGATGTTGGCAAACCGCCGTTTGATTTTCGCTAACGCCTCATCGATCTGTTCCAGCTTTTCCAAAAGCAACACCCCATCATACATAGTGTGCCTCCCTGTCGATGCGGCTTTTCAGGTAGTGATTCATACGCCGCCAGTAACGCACCAGATCGACCTTTGTCCCAAGAATCGTCTCCAGTTCCTCTTTGAGGCGTACCCTTCCAAAGAGATCGGGCGCCATCGGGGCGACCACGTCCACATCGCTCCCGTTGGTAGCTTCATCTCTTGCTACCGAGCCAAATATCCCCAGCCGCGTGATACCGTATCGTTCCTCAAACTCCTGCTTATGCTCCCTTAATGCTTTCAGCGCTACCTCCCGTCTCATACACTCACCTCAATAATCTTCATGGTATCATTTCCGAAGATGTCCACCACTTTTGTCGCTATCTTGTACCGCCCCGGATTGCACTCGTGAAATGGCATTTTCAGTTTTAGTACCCGATCTTTTTTGGTTTCGACCCTTCATGAGTGCGCGATAGTGAGACCAGCTCAAATCCGGGTGAAATTCCTTGAGAGATGCTTTGTCTGCCGTGTAGACTTTTGCCGGAAAACCGCTATCCTCCGGGCGACCTTCTCCATGTATCACCAATTCGCTACCCGCGGCGTAGCTTTTTGATTCGGGTAATTGGCTACCCTGCGTGTAGCCAGTCTCGAACGATGCGACACCGATGCACGATGTTCCACCGCGTCCAACCTTACTTGCAATATCACGCACGCTAATGCCCAGATCGTATAACCAGTTCACAGCCATGTCTGCAGCAAGTGCAGCCTGCGTGCCAGAGCCGAGCCCGACATGAGGCGGGATATCGTGCTCGATGCGAATGCTGATGCCGCAGCCTTCCGGGAGAAGCGATCTTGCAGCGTTTCGTATTCGATCTGATGATTGTGAGTCACCAGTGACAAGGATTTTGTCTGCTGTCTCTGCTGTGATCTGGAAGCACGGATTATCGATCGTTAGTCCGATTCCACCATCCACGCGCCCGATTTCCGCATTGAGGTCGATCAGCGTAATGTGAAGGCGTGAGGGTGTTGTAATTTTGATCATCATGAGATGTTTGGTATCGGAATTAAAGAGGTTTGTTTTGCTGATAACATAATGCGTATTTTTGGGTCGATCGGGTTGTGGGATGATTGAAATGGGGGCGCAGGGGGCAGCGCAGACCCCCGACTTTAGTCGGGGGATAAGCCCGCCCCCGCCTCTCCGCGACTATCGAAAGACTCAAGTATCATACCATCATCACTAACACTAACATGCGGAAGACCTACCAGTTCCGGATCTATCCGACACGGAAGCAGACCATAAAGCTGCTCCACATCCTGTCCATCTGCAGGATGCTCTACAACGACATGCTGTACGACAGGAAGACCGCGTATGAAGACTGCCACTGCGGGCTAAACTACTACGATCAAGCCGCGTGGCTTAAATACGTAGATTATCAGGGAATTTATGCACATATCCTCCAGGATGTGCTCAAACGCGTGGATAAAGCCTTCAAAGCGTTCTTCAGACGCGTGAAATCCGGAGAAGAACCAGGCTATCCGCGGTTCAAGGGATACAACCGGTACGACAGCTTCACATACCCGGACGCGTACGGCATCGGATACAAGATCGAGGGCGGCAAACTACATCTCTCGAAGATCGGAGCGATAAGAATCTTCATGCATAGGGAGATCGAAGGGAAGGTAAAGACCTGCACGATCAAGAGGGATGGTGACCAGTGGGATGCCTCTTTCAGCGTGGAACTGCCAGACCCGGAACCAAAAGAGATTCTAACCTCCATCGGCGTAGATGTCGGGATAACCACGCTTGCAACACTATCTGACGGCACAGAGATCGAGAATCCCAAAACGCTGGATAAGTACGACTCGAAGCTCCAGAGAGAACAGAGACACCTGTCCCGGAAGAAAAAAGGCTCGAATAACCGGAATAAGCAGAAGGTTATGCTTTCCGGAATATATCGCAAAGTGCGGAACGCCCGGAAGGATTACCTGCACAAAGCAAGCCGGATACTTGCAGATACTTACGACCGAATCGTATTTGAGGACTTGCAGATCAAAAACATGGTGAAAAACCACCATCTTGCAAGATCGATTCATGATGCATCCTGGGACATGTTAATCAATTTCACGACCTACAAAGCAGAATACGCTGGTGGGACTGTAGAACTGGTTAATCCGAGAAACACATCAAAACAATGTTCGGTCTGCGGCAATACCCAACCGATGTCACTATCACG
>JAYEFK010000243.1:0-12436 GCA_034658575.1 Methanobacteriota archaeon | reverse complement strand
AGCTCTAGCATATAAAGATTTTGGTGATTCGGGACTGTAAATCTGAAAGGAAATGGCGGTTCGAATTTGGAGGTGCAATCTAAAATGAGGTTGGTTCCTACTGGCTTCTAAAACGTGAGTAGTTACGACTGCCTTATGGATCGCGTAGGTTCCATGCATTCGCGATGGAGTTGTCATGATACTTAAAACCAACGCAGATTTCATAAGTGTTCGTTAAGTGATCCTGCTATACAATGCAGTACTCTTATTGATGATGGTCTGACGCTCCTGGTATATTATTACTTGTGAGCGCCCTAACCGGAAAGTAACAAGAACCTCCTCGCAGATCACCATAACATATAAGTGTCAACCACTCGATGATCCTGATATGAGCGCATCTACCACGAAAAAAGCTGCCGTTGTGTTATTTTTGATGGCGGTTGTAGCAGTCGTACTGGTGATGTTCGTCAATGCCGGCACAGATGAAACGCAACAGCAATCCGATTCGTTCTGTTTCCGATTTTACGGGAATGTTAGCATCGAGGGCACACCTGCGCCGGTGCAGACCACCCTCCTTGCAAAGATCGGGGACAAGACCTGTGGCGTTACAGGCATCACTGCACGGGGGTGGTACGATCTCAATGTATTCGCGCATCCTGATACAGAGGACTACATCTCATTCCGGATACAAACACCATCGATGGAATGCGCAGTACCGGTAGATCAGAAACGGACGCTGCCCATGAGCCGGGAGTGCCTGCTTGACCTCACGGTCGCAACCAATGATCCCGATCATGCAGTTCTGCAGACGGGGATGTCCGCTGACCTGCAATCGGTATCACCAGCGGCAACCCCTCTCCCCCTCAATACCAATACCTCGGTCAATGCCACCGCAGAGCCCGCGCAGGAATATGATCCGCTGCTCTGGGATGTGGTGATCAGCGAGATAATGTGGGACGAGAAGGAGTACATCGAGCTATATAGCACGCTCGATGATACCATCTGTATCGGAAACTGGACTATCACGAGGGGTGTTGGGGCAGTCAATGACACGGTCGATATCACAATCGAACCGGGTGCGATCATAGCATCGCATGGCTATTACCTGATCGCGGAAAACGATGCCACAACCTGCGAACCGGATCAGATCTCAAACATAGCCCTTAAAAACAGCGGAGAGGTTCTGCAACTCTTTGGCGGCTTTCCACCGATCTCGAAGAGGGTCGATATCGTGAACCAGGATGGGAACTGGTTTGCCGGGAAGAACGATGCTGTCGGACAGTCCATGGAGCGAATCTTGCCGGTGGATGGTACAAATCCGGATAACTGGCACACTTCAATGGGCTATGAGTGCGGGCGCATCGGAACGCCGGGGGTTGCGAATTCCATTCCGGACAAGACTCCTCCGAATATAACACTTGTCAATGATTTCATCGGTGTGAACGATGGTATCGTGGTCGCTTTCAGTGAACCGATCGACATCCCAACACTCTTCATATCGGTGGTCGGTCCCTACCACGGCGTTATACTGAGGTACACCATCACCTGTGGCGGATCCGGGCTGGGTGCTTCATTCGATCCGGACAATCCGCTCCAGGTCGGAGCATACAGTGTCCGTGTGAAATGCAGGGATCCGTCCGATAACTTTGTAGAGCAGGATTTCGTGCTGACGGTCGTGGATCCGGGCGAACCTGCGCCCTCACCCACACCTACCGCTACTCCCATCTCCACTCCGACGCCTACTCCCACGCCTACACCATCGTCCGCTCCGAAGATCGTGATCAACGAACTGATGCCAAACCCGATAGGGACGGATCGTGGAAACGAGACCACGGAACTATACAACTGCGGCGGTGAGCCGGTCGATATCGGCGGCTGGGTTCTCAAAAATGAGGACGGTGCTACCTACAATATCCCGACAGGCACGACCATCGAGCCGTACGGATATTACCTGACAACTGCGGTACAACTTGACAACGGCGGCGGGCAGGTGCTTCTGTACCACAATGGCGAGGAGGCCGACAGCAGCATCGAATACATGCATTCGACAGAAGGGATATCGTGGCAGCGGCGGACTGATGGGCTCGATACTGACAGCGATGGCGACTGGATCGAGCGCGATTCCACGTTTGGGCTGTCCGGGTGACGCCCCGGTGTGGCGTGAACCTACGAGAACGTATATTCACCCCCGCATCAGGCAGCATCTGAAAATCCACGATCTCCACCGACTACATTTATACGTCTTGACCCGCATATATCCGATCGGTGGTAACCATGAGATACGAGATCACAGGGGATAACCTGCAGATTGTCACGTTGCATCTGGATGGAAACGAGATCGTGTACGCCGAAGCTGGCGCGATGAATCACATGAGCCCGAACATGCGGATGGAGGCAAAGATGAAAGGCGGGCTCTTTAGCGGGATCAAGCGGAAAATCAGTGGGGAATCTCTCTTTCTCACCGAATTCACACCCGACGGCAGCAGCGGATATGTGGCATTTGCGGGAAATGTGCCAGGGAGAATCCGACCGATCGAACTGCATGGAACCGAGTTTCTTGCGCAGAAGGATGCGTTCCTCTGTGCGGAGAGCGGCGTTCACCTGGATATTGCGTTCACAAAGAAGCTCGGAGCAGGATTCTTCGGAGGAGAGGGTTTTGTTCTTGAGAAATTCAGTGGAGAGGGCACCGTATTCATACACGCGTGTGGGGACTTCGTCGAGATGGATCTCTCGGAAGGCGAGTCTGTGAAGGTCGATACAGGTTCGGTCGTGGGATTCGATGCCACTGTCGGGTACGACATCACGCGTGCTGGCGGGATCAAGACATCGCTCTTCGGAGGCGAGGGGATATTCTTAACAACGCTGACAGGTCCGGGTCACATCATCCTCCAGTCGATGACGATAGCAAATCTCGCATCCGCGCTGCGGGCATTCCTGCCAGCCGGCAGAACATCCGGTTCGACATCGAGCGGACTTGGAGGGCTTCTCGGGGACTAAAACTCGATGGATAGCCATAGGCATTCCTCCGCACCATTATCTGCCACAGCCCCGCCATCATAACGTCATCATAACGTTTATCACAGAAGCATCCAGAGTCAACAGCATGATCATCTTCTCAAAGGTACTGGCAGACCGCGCTACAGTCTGGGAGGCGATACGTGCGAAAGAGTTCGCATGTGCAGAGGCGCCCGATGACTTAATCAGGTTCTCTTCCGAGGTCAAGCCGGTCATCATGTGGAACATCACGCGTGAGTGTAATCTCTCGTGCAAACACTGTTATATGGATGCAAGGTCGAAACATCCCGACGAATGGACGCTCGAAGAAGGAATACGCTTCATCGATGAGATGGCTTCGTTTGGCGCACCGATACTCATCGTAACCGGAGGAGAGCCACTCATCAGTGAAAATTTCTTTCCTTTTGCCTTCCACGCAAAAGAGAAAGGCGTTCGCATGGTGGTATCCACAAACGGAACACTGATCACGCCAGAAGTGGCTGCACTGCTGGCAGAAGCAGATATCAGGTATGTCGGGGTTAGCGTGGATGCAGCCAATGCAGAGATGCACGATTCGTTCCGCGGCGTAAAAGGGGCTTTTGACCGCGCGATGGAAGGGATAAAGAACGCGAATGAAGCAGGACTGAAAACGGGGCTCCGTATCACGATACACAAGGAAAACTGGCAGGAAGTTCCGAAACTGCTCGATCTCTGCGTCGAGAAAGGGATAGACCGGTTTTGCCTCTACCACCTCGTGCCGACCGGGCGCGGGAAAGGGATCATGGAGATGGACGTCACGAAGGAGCAGCGGACGCAGGTGCTCAAACATCTCTATGACAGTGCAATCGAACTTCGGGACAAGGAGATCGAGATATTGACGACGGATTCGCCGATGGATGGAGTATACATCCTTGAACGCCTTAAACTGGAGGATCCAGAGCGGTTTGATAAGGTCAGGGAACTTCTGACAATTTCAGGCGGATGTTCGATCGGAAATAAGGTCGCGAATGTGGATTATCTTGGAAATGTGAATCCATGCCATTTCACACCGCAGATGACGGTGGGTAACGTCAAAGAGCGTCCGTTTAACGAGATCTGGAACGAGCATCCCGGAACACAACTGCTCGAGATCAGGGAGCGGAGGATGACGCTTGCGGGCACGTGCGGACGGTGTGATTATCTGGATGTCTGCGGAGGTTGCCGCCAGAAGGCGTATTTCTATGGGGGCGATTTCTATGGCGGAGATCCCACCTGCATCTACGATCCTGACAAGAAACGGCTGGAATACGAGTTATTTTAGAGATGGATGTATGAGCGTATCTTTCATCGGCGCAGGTCCCGGCGATGCCGGATTGATCACGGTCAAGGGAAAGAGGCTGATCGAAGACGCGGACACGGTCATATATCCCGGTTCCTCGATCAATCCGGAGATACTTGATTTCTCGGATGGAACGAAGATAAACAGCTGGGATCTGAGTTTTGAAGAAGTTATAGCGTGCATCGTCGAGGAAGTCAGCATAGGAAGGGCGGTTGTGAAACTGCACAGCGGGGATCCCTCGCTCTTCGAGGGGGTGTCTGTGTATCTGCGTGCGCTCGCAGAACGCGGGATTCGAGGAGAGATCATTCCTGGCGTTTCGTCGCTCTCCGCGGTCGCTGCATCGCTTGGGACCGAACTTACAAATGATCAGGCATTGATCGTCATCCGTCCTGCTGGAGAGCCGTGGCGGGATGATTACCGATTTGAATCCGGATCGATCGAGGAACTGTCCGGATACGGCGCTGCCACTGCCGCGACAATGGTTATTTTCATCGGATCACGATGCGTCAGGGATATCATGGATATTGTCGGCTATCCTCCGGATACTGAAGTTTCTGTGGTGTACCATGCCTCGTGGACTGATGAAGAGCTCATCACAGGCACGGTTTCCGATATTGCCGATAAAGTCGAGGAGATCGGGGTTAAGAGAGGTGCAGTGATCCTTATAAATCCCTAAAACCCTCGTGATCATCCCATCCGGTCAATCCTTTTCCTGTTCCGAAATATAGCGCATTTTGCGCCGGATCGCCCGCAGAGTCTCCCGGTGCAGTGCTGCAATCAGGTTTGCGATCAAGCCAAAGATGAATAGTTGGATTCCGATGGTGATGAGGAGCGTCGAAAGAATCGTGAGCGGGACGTGCGTGATACTATGTAGCCATTCATTCACCACATAGATGCCGATTCCGACACCGAAAAGCATGAAGATCGCTCCGAACACTCCGAAGTAGAACATCGGGTTGTACAGTTTCGCAAGTTTGTATATGGTCATTCCGATCCTTGCTCCGTCCTTCAGGGGGTTTAGTTTCGTTGGTGCGCCCTTGCGCCTTGGCAGATATGTAATCGGGACTTCCACGATACTTAAATCCTTCTTGACACATTCGACCGTGATCTCGGTCTCGATCTCAAAGCCGGTTTTGTTCAGTTCAATCCCTTTATACGCTTTCTTATTAAAAGCGCGGTAACCGGTCAGGATATCATTGAGCCAGCCCCCGTAGATGATGCCGAACATCTTGTTCAGAAGCTTGTTTCCCACCAGATTCAGTCTTGTAAATGCACCCTGCGAGAAATTGGCAAACCGATTCCCGATGACGTGATCCGCCTCGCCACTTAATACCGGCGCAAGCACCTCATCGATCTCATCCGGCAGGTATGTACCATCGCCATCGATCATCACCAGGTATTCACTTTCGATAGTGGAAAATGCCTGCTGGATTGCCTGCCCCTTCCCTTTTCCGGTCTGGACAATGACCTCTGCGCCCGCGCCAGCAGCGAGTTTGCGGGTATCATCAGTGCTATGTCCATCGATCACCAGCACCTGATAGCCGTCTGCCAGAAATTTCGTTACGATGTCAGCGATCGTCTCCGCCTCGTTAAGTGTAGGTACGAGCACGCAGACATCGTTTTTCATGTTACGTTATCTCTATCCGGGTACTGGCGTCCCCGGTCCGCGCAAGCGTGACCTCAAGAACACCGTTACGATAGCTTGCAGTGGCGCTCGACGGATCAACGCGGGCTGGAAGTTCGATCGTCTCTACAAACTCACGGTCTTCGATGAGAACCCGTATCGTAAGCGTATTTTCGGTGGCATCCATCGAGACATCTTCCTTTTCGATGCCGGGAAGTTCGGCAACCACATGCACGTAATCATCGGTTTCGAAGAGTTCAAGCAATGGTTTGTATCCCTCGGGAACCGGATCATCGATCATCGGGCGGCTTCCAAACTCAAAAATCTCGGGCGCCTCCCCCGGGCGCTTTGTTACGGAAAATCCATACACCATCGGGACTGTGTCGCCGATCTCGTCGATACGATCGATCAGATCATCGAGCATATCCTCGAAGACGTCGAAATCGATGGGTGCATCGTCATAACTTTTTCTTTTTCTCATGATGGTGTTCCTCACGACATCTTTGGCTGCTACCATAAAAAAGGTACTGTTTGGTCGGGCTTTGGGACAATGTTATTCGACTGCCGACCCTGCCACGTCACGGCATGCAAGACTCATCTCCCACTCCCGCCTCGCCTTCACATCGGAAAGCATCGGAATGATCCTGCCGATCCTCTCCCGCGCCCGCTCAAGCAGTGCAGGATCGATAACAGGCATCCTGGGTGCAGGGGCAGTCTTATGCTCTGGAGCCTCCGAAACGACTACATGCGAGCGATCCGGGCGCATCCGCTTCTTTGATGTGATGCTCTCAATCCCGCGTTCCCACTCTTCGCTCCACGCGGTATCGCACAGAGGTGTATGCACAACACCGGTTCGATCGACGGCGATCGCATCGAGCCAGCATGCGTGTTCACATGCGCCGCAGAAGGTGCACAGGTCTGACGAGATGGCGATTTTTTTATCATCAGGGATGTACCATGCATTCGCAGGGCAGACATTGAAGCACGCATGGCAGCCAAGCGGGTCGCATCTCAGGAGGTGGTTCTCGATCAGCCGGATCTCGCCTTCGAACGGCTTGAAAACGTCGATAGCATCGTAAGGGCAGACGCTTTTGCACCAGCCACATGCAACGCAATCATCACTAACCGACAGCGTGCCTGATACGCGGGGCGCAGCAACCTCTCTCGTGCCTGTGACCTTGATCGCATCCTCCGGACAGATATCCTCGCAGAGCACGCAGTAATCGCAAACATCCTCATCGATTAGGATGTTCTCAAACGGCAACGCAAGCGCCGACGGCGGATCCGTTTCCGGATCTACAGGCGTTATCTCGCCCTTATCCTTTGGAATCAGGATGAACGCGTCGCAGAAGTATGCGCAGATGCCGCAGAAGTTGCACTTCTCCGTATCGATGCTGATCTCGCCTGTTACACCTTCCTTGAGCGGTGCGATCTCCTCTTTCTTCGGGAATGTGTACTCGACTGTGATCGCATCCGTACTACAGACCTGCTCGCAGAGACTGCATGGGAGGCAGGACTCGTTTGGCTGTGCCTTTGGCTCGATATGCGGATAGCATTCCCGCTTTGCGGAGTCCGTCCCATCGATATCCATCTTAACTGCTTTTGTCGGGCAGAATGCGGCACACATCCCGCAAAACGAGCATTTATCAGGATCCATGAGTACGGGCGGCACATCCAGTCCGGTTCCGATGGCGCACATATCGCCGAGTTCGAGCGCACCCGTGGGGCAGAGATCGACACAGATGCCGCAGCCGCAGCACCGCTTGTAATCGTAGTCGATCCTCTTTGTGACATCACCGGTACGCTTTGTGTAGATGATGTGAGAATCTGTTACTGTTTGCAAAACCTCTGACTGTGACAACATCGTTACAGCATATCTTTCCTTGCGATGATCTTCTGTTCTGCACGCAGTTCTTTGACGTAAGCCCTGCCTGTGACCTCGATGTTGCCTGCTGCATCCACGATTCCGGCTCTGATGTTCGGTCTGAGCATGACATCCCCACCTGCCGCGATATTCCCGCTGATCATGGCATGATCGAGCACGGTGCAGTCCTGCTCTGTCGTAACACCCCCGTCGATCATCGAATGTGCGCCGATGATCGCACTTGCTGCATGCACCGAGCCCTTAACTGTAACATATTTCCTCAGTTCAAGAGACCCGGTAACGACAAGGTCGCTCCAGAAATCGGTGTTGTCACCGACGATCAGACTGCCATTCAGATGCACAGGCGTGTCAAAAAAAGACGACCCTTCGATAATAAAAGTATTGGAATCCTTGTGCCGCTTTATGAATTTAGTCTCCATGATGAGGAGTTATCAAGTATGAAACAATATAAAAGTTTTGTATATGTTAGGGAGACTGGGAAGACGTGATTACCGACACTGTCTGAAAATCGAGTGGTTTATCACCGCGGAGGGCGCAAAGGGCGCAGAGTTTCGAGATAACTTCAATCCTCCGCGTGCTCTGCGGTAAAAATATAAGGACATGGCGATAGCGCCCGATTACCCATATCTCCTGATAACTTGCTCACGGTGCCGATAGAAGCACAGCATCCCTCATCCCAACGCCGAGATCGGCGGCGATCACAGGACACTTTGTTAGGAGCAGAAAGAAGATGTTGCCTGCTTCCTCGCTCAGTGTTTCGTAGTTTCCCTGCCCCTTGCTGATGATCACATCCGCTGACCGGAAGATATCTACAAATTCCGGGTCGCATCGCTCAAGAATCGTTCCTGGCGTGTCCGATGTCGTCACGATCTCCGCGATGGAATCGATTCCGCAGAAGATAGCATCGTCTATGGTCGCATCGTTGATGATCGGCTTTTTCTTTACGGCATACATGACATCCGCGTAATCCATTATTTCTTCGATGAGTATTCGATCAAAAGCCACCTCTCCGGCATTATCTGCAAGATAGAGGATGTTCTCTGAATCTTCAAGCGATTCCACAAACAGGGGGTAGTCATTTATCGCAAATTTCTTTGTCAGTATGTCCTCTATCGTTTCTTCGACGTCGAACTGGATATCCGCACCGAAATCTATGATATTCCCAGCGATTGCGAGTTTCACCGCGGTAAACAGGCGGTCATCCGATTTATCCACGATATCTTTCAGATCAGGATACATCCTCATCGCAATCTGGTTGTATTCCATTTTAAGACTTTTATATGGATCGTCACACCCGGTAATATCATGTACTATGGAATATATGGTGCATGCGATGAGAGGTGGGACGTAATCGAGCGGAGAATCCAGTAACTCCCTCATCACCGATTTTAGCACCTTCTCCTGCACCGCCTGATCGTCAGTCACAACCTTCGTGGCATTGAGCGACTGTTTCAGGAGGCAGGGGATGCATTCGAGATGTGCTTTCATCGTATCTCCATGATCTCTTTCAGTCTCGCGATCGCCTCTTTCTCGGCAGAGCCGCCGCATCTCTGCACGATCCTGTCATAATGGCAGATCAGGTCGAGATATCGCGCGTCACAGTTCAGACGGTACCGCGTTGCATGCACGAGTGCTTCTATTACCGCATTATTCCCCCTGTTTATGCAGAGCAGCGGTTTATCCTGTATCACACCTCGCACGGGGGTCAATTCAAACATATTTCCCTTCGGTTGACTGCATTCAAATAAAATCCACGCACTCGCACGTTTCAGCACCGGATAGTCCATGCCACCAGGGTATTCGAACGCTTCCGGACCCGGATCTCCGAATGTACACTCCACATACATCACCGGGTCGTGGATGATGTTTGCAACGATCTTTCCGGTTCCGGCGGCGTTCTGCCGTGTGTGTGATCCTGAAAAGAGTTGTACGCATAACCTGTCATGATCCCTGATGATCCCGGTGGGGGCGGCGTTCGGAACGCCTGAGTCCGATCTCGTTGTTGCGATGACCTCTGATATCCCGTCGAGGATTCCGAAGTCAGTTGGGTCTGGTTTGTCCATGTTCTCTGATCCTGTTCTGAAAGCGTTATGTGTAATACATCTCTATGAAGTTATATGGCTATCTCAGTTATCGCCATCCCAGAGCGGTCAAAGATCGGTATCATGCAGGTCAAAGACTTCCAGAAGACCCCGATCTTCTGCGGCACGCTCACGCTTGCGAAAACCGAGAGGGGGATGCGCCCGCAGAAATTCATGTCAGAAAACCGCTTCAGAAAACCATCCGAAGCAATCGAGATGCTGAGAAGTGCAGACCTGATACTGCTTGCACCCGGGAATCCGGGGACCGCGCGGGAGTTTCTGGAGATGCTGAAAGGTTATCAACTCTCGTGCAGATCGGTTCGTCTCTGCCGTTACTGCTTGCTTGAAAATAAGTTCACACCGATTGACAAACATTCGATTAAGTCCAAAAATGAGATGATATGCCCGGATTGCGCGCTTGGGGAACTGCACAGGGAACTTGCCCACCTGAAACTCGGGGAATCCGGTCTCGAACGGATCGAGAAGACGCTTCTCAGGACAAGAGACCTCGACCGCGTTTTTGGAATGCTCGACCCTGAGCGCCTCGATCACGACCTCACACTGTACAGCACGATTGCGGCAACAAAACATGTGGACGTAGCGCCTGTGAAGATAAGCGATCTACCACTGCCAAAGCGGTTTGGTGAACTGCTCTTTAGAAAAATAAAGGAACTGCTCCCTGTCCAGGCACTATCTGTCGAGAACGGTCTCCTGAAAGGTATGAGCCAGCTGGTCATCTCAGAGACCGCAACAGGAAAGACGCTGATCGGCGAACTTGCAGGGATAAAGAACCTCATGGATGGCAGAGGGAACTTTCTCTTCATCGTTCCGCTGGTTGCGCTTGCAAACCAGAAGGAAGACGACTTTGCAGAGCGTTACAGCCAGCTTGGGATCACAACGGTGCTGCAGGTTGGGGTGAGCAGGATAATGCATGAAAAGAGGAAGAAGAGGTCGCCAACGGCTTCTGACACGATCTGGGTTGGTACTTATGAGGGGGTCGATTACCTGCTCAGGGCAGGCAAGGCTGGCAGGCTCGGGAAGATCGGGACTGTCGTGATCGATGAGGTGCACACGCTTGCGGACGAGGAGCGCGGGCACCGGCTGGACGGCTTGATAGCGCGATTAAAACACATCGCCCCGGATGCCCAGTTCCTGTTCCTGTCAGCGACCGTCGGCGATCCGAAATCGCTCCTGAAAAAACTTTCCCGAAAAGGTTCAGAGAAACCCGGCGGAAGACTGGTCAGGTACGAGGAGAGACCTGTGCCGCTCGAGCTGCATCTCCTCTTTGCAGGGGAACGGGACAAGGTGCGGATCATCGACCGGCTGGCACGGCATGAATGGAACACGAAGTCATCGAAGGGCTATCGCGGGCAGACGATCGTCTTTACAAACTCGCGGCAGCGGTGCCACGGACTCGCGAAATCCCTCCGGATTAATGCCGCCGCGTACCACGCGGGTCTTTCGCAGAAGGAGCGAAGACGCATAACCAGGGCGTTTGCAGATGGCAGACTCGAGGTTGTCGTGACGACCGCAGCACTCGCGGCAGGTGTCGATTTCCCTGCCTCCCAGGTGATATTCGAGTCGCTTGCCATGGGCATCGACTGGCTGACCGGACATGCGTTTCACCAGATGCTCGGGCGGGCTGGAAGACCCGATTACCACGATCTCGGGAAGGTGGTACTGATTGCTGAGCCCGACAGGAAATATCACGGCGGCTCAGAGACCGAGGATGAGATCGCATTCAAGCTCCTCAAGCACGAGATCGAACCGGTCGATGTCATGTATGAGGAGCCTGCGCAGATGGAGGAACTGCTCGCATCATCCGCAATCGCACGGAACAAGGAGGAACTGCATCAACTGAACGATCTCTTGATCGGGGGTGGCAATTTCGGCTACCTCTTCGGAAGATTGGTCAAATACGGGCTCCTGACGCGTTCTGCCACGCCAACAGAGTTTGGCAGGATCGTTGCAACACACTTTCTGAGCGTAGAGCAGGCGTTCCTGATCAAGGATGCGATCGAAAAGGACGCTTCGCCGCTTGATACTGCGGTATCGCTCGAGACGTTCGATTCGGTCTATTTCAAGAATGCTGCAAGGATCTCTGCCGCCTTGAAGATGCATATACCCTCAAGGGTCTTTCAGGGCGCGGCGTACGACATCGTCTTTTCGGGGGACGGAATTTCCGCTCTCGATAAGGACATCCGCGAACAGATTATCGCATTCATCACTGACTTCATGGTCTGCAAGCACAAGGATGCGCCGCACTGCGGGTGCGCTGAACTTGCTTTCTCGAAGCGGTTGGTCGAAATGCGGTGCGAGGGGAGGGATCCCGGGGGAATCGTGCGCGAGATCGGTGATTATGGGATCTATGCTTATGCCGGCGACGTTCTTGAGTATCTGGATCATGTCGCACGCAATCTCGAGGCGATCGAGATGATCGCGCGGGTGTTTGGGAACGAGGATGTTGGGGAGGGTGCGAAGAAGGTTCGGAAGGCTGTGGAGGGGTGATGTAGTGGTTAGTGGTTATATTTCAAATGAAAGTAGGACACTTTATA
>JAYEFK010000242.1:0-12485 GCA_034658575.1 Methanobacteriota archaeon | reverse complement strand
TATTTCCTATCCAGAGTCTCGACCTCGCTTTGCAGATCTTCTTTCTGCCTGTTCAGTGCTTCAATCGCCTCATTCGCCTCTGCAAGGTCGGTCTGGAGTCCTACCTTCTCGGTCTCGACCTTCTGGTACTTACCTCCAAGCGCCTCCTCCCGCTCCTCCGAAAGACTCAGGTTCTGGAGAGCAGCGTCCAGAAACATCTCCTTCTCCTGGTAGTCCATCATCGTCTTCTGCAGGGTATCGTTTGAGACTTTGTACTTTGATTGCAGATCAGTGTAGGTGTACTGGTAGTACACGCTGGCTACTGCAATCCCCAGGCATAGCAGCATGATGAGTCCGAGCAGCGAGAAACTAACATCTCTTTTCATCGGTTACGCTTTTGGTAAAACCCTTATAAATCACTTCGCATAGTCCTACCCTGTCAGACTCCAACAAGGCAGAGCGCTAAAACCCATCACACAGCCCTGATGCGTACACCGAAAACACGTATCCGGTACCGCCGCAACGACACATCTTTTTGATCATGGCGCGGTCATTATGCAAAGGAGTAACAGAGGAAGAGGATACGAGATGCCATTTACAATACTTAAAAAGCGAGAACTCGTCCCGACGATCCACCAGATGAATGTCGCTGCCCCGCGGGTGGCAGAGAAAGCGATGCCCGGACAGTTCGTGATACTGCGAATCGATGAGCGTGGAGAGCGCATACCGCTCACAATCGCTGATTTCAACTCGGCAGACGGGGCGGTCACGCTCATCTTCCAGGAGGTCGGAAAGACGACCCGCCAGCTTGCATCGCTCGGTGCGGGCGATTCGATCGCTGACCTCGCAGGACCTCTCGGATGCGCGTCAACGATTGAGAAGTTCGGAACCGTCGTCTGCGTGGGCGGCGGCGTCGGGATTGCACTGATCTTCCCGATCGCACGGGGGCTTAAGGCGGCGGGAAACAAGGTGATCTCGATAATCGGTGTGCGCTTCGACTTGGTGCAGGGGAAGTGACTATCGTCTACCGCCGCGGCGAGGATGAGCTGCCAGCGCGGGCAGAATAGGTTTTAAACGCAAAAGAAGAAGGGATCATCTTTCGTCTACTCA
The DNA here is from genome assembly GCA_034658575.1 of Methanobacteriota archaeon. GTDB lineage: Archaea > Halobacteriota > Methanosarcinia > Methanosarcinales > Methanogasteraceae > Methanogaster_A. Next base: position 11,396 of record JAYEFK010000242.1, on the reverse strand, counting down.
CAAACCCGATACGGATTATTGGCGATGAGAATAACTGGGTAACAGGTATGGAATGCATCAATATGGAACTCTGCGAGCCGGACGAGTCAGGACGATGCCTGCCTGTTCCGGTCCCTGATACCGAGCACACCATCCCTGCCGATGTCGTGGTAATCGCAATCGGCACATCCCCAAATCCACTCGTGTCGATGACGACGCCCGATCTTGAGACTGCGAGGTACGGAACAATCATGGCGGACGAGACAGGAGCGACATCAAAGCCCGGTGTATTTGCAGCGACATCGTAACAGGCTCTGCGACAGTTATCTCAGCTATGGGTGCAGGAAAAGTTGCGGCGAAGACTATCGACGAGTATATTATGGGTGCTGTCAGGTTGTGACATATAACGTGACCTGCGAACGGCTGATAGGTGTGCAGCTACACTTTGCCGGAGCCGTCCCGAACCCGGATGAATAACCTTTTTACACCCTCGCACCAAATCCCAAACTCGGAGAGAATCATGCCAAAGAGAGAAGACCTACACAAGATCCTGATCATCGGATCGGGACCGATCGTCATCGGGCAGGCGTGCGAGTTCGATTATTCTGGCACACAGGCATGCAAGGCTCTGCGAGAGGAGGGTTATGAGATCGTTCTCGTGAACTCAAACCCTGCAACCATCATGACAGATCCCGGGATGGCAGACATCACCTACATCGAGCCATTAACGTTCGCAAATCTTGAGAGAATCATTGAACTGGAGTTGCCTGATGGGCTGCTGCCAAACCTCGGCGGGCAGACCGCGCTGAATCTCTCAGCAGCCCTCTACAAAGCAGGTGTTCTTGAAAAACATGGTGTTACTGTTATTGGAGTCCAGCCGGATGCAATCGAGCGGGGTGAGGACCGTATCGCGTTTAAACAGACGATGGATAAGCTGGGAATCGAGATGCCGGAGAGTGAGCCTGCGTACACGGTTGAAGAAGCCGAGAAGATCGCGGAGAAGCTCGGATACCCTGTTGTCGTGAGACCTGCGTACACGATGGGCGGCACCGGCGGCGGGCTTGTGTATAACCTGGAAGAGCTCAGAACGATTACGGCAAGGGGGATTGCCGCCTCTCTCGTAGGACAGGTCTTGATTGAGGAGTCGGTTCTCGGATGGGAGGAACTCGAACTCGAGGTTGTGCGGGATGCGAAGAACCAGATGATCACGGTCTGTTTCATCGAGAACTGCGACCCGATGGGTGTTCATACTGGCGACAGCTTCTGCGTTGCGCCCATGTTAACAGTGCCCGAAGAACTCCGGAAACGGATGCAGGACTACTCATACCGGATCGTTGAGGGTATCGGCGTGATCGGCGGAACAAACGTCCAGTTCGCCCACGATCTTGAGACTGACCGGCTCGTGGTGATCGAGATCAACCCGCGAACGTCCAGGTCATCAGCACTCGCCTCGAAAGCCACTGGATTTCCGATTGCACGGATCTCGACAAAGCTTGCGGCAGGGATCACCATGGACGAGATCGGATACTGGAGGGATGGTACACTCGAGAAGTATACGCCGGGAGGGGATTACGTCGTTGCAAAGTTCCCGAGATGGGCGTTTGAGAAGTTCAAGGGCGTGGACGACGTTCTCGGGACGCAGATGCGGGCTGTTGGCGAGGTGATGTCGATTGGGAAGAACTTTACGGAAACGTTCCAGAAGGCGATCCGGTCTCTCGAGATCAAGAGATATGGTCCCGGCAGGATTGGGATGTTCGAGAGCATGTCTCTTGAAGAGCTAAGGGGCGCTATCGGAACGCCGAGCAGTGAACGGATCTTCCAGCTATACGAGGCACTCAAGAAAGGACTCTCTCCCGAAGAGGGATACGAGCGAACAAAGATCGGCAAATGGTTTATTCAGCAGATGAAAGAACTTGCCGACTTTGAAAGAGAGATGGAAGGATCAAAGGAGGTATCTGATGAAATGCTTATTGCGGCAAAGAAAAGTGGCTTCTCTGACCGGTACGTAAGCGGGATATTCGGAGTATCCGAGACCGAGATCAGGGAGAGACGGCTCGCACTTGGCATGGTGCAGAGTCACCAGCCGGTTCCGGTGAGCGGTGCTGCCGGCGCGTACTACTACTCAACATACAACGGACTCGACCAGAACGAACCTGTTCCGGGGAAGAAGATAATGATCCTTGGCGGCGGACCGAACAGGATCGGTCAGGGGATCGAGTTCGATTATACGTGCGTTCACACGACCTTTGCACTCCGTGACGCGGGGATAAAGACGGTAATGGTCAATTGCAATCCGGAAACCGTGTCAACCGACTATGACACCTCTGACAAGCTCTACTTCGAGCCGCTCACAGTCGAGGATGTGCTGAGCATCTACGAAAAGGAAAAGCCAGATGGTGCGATCGTCCAGTTCGGTGGACAGACACCGCTAAACATCGCAAAGGAGTTGCAGGATGCGGGCGTCACGATCCTTGGCACGTCTCCTGATAGTATCGATGTTGCGGAGGACCGGGAGCGGTTCAAGGATTTGATGATAGAACTCGGTATCCCGCAGCCAGAGAACGATATCGCACGGTCGTTTGATGCGGCAATCGAGAAAGGCAAGAAGATCGGCTACCCGCTGATGGTGCGACCCTCGTATGTTCTTGGCGGACGCGGCATGGAGGTCGTCTATGACAGGGAGATGCTCATCAACTACGCAAGGATGGCTGTCGAGGTGACCCCCGAGCATCCGATCCTGATCGACAAATTCCTTGAGAACGCAACCGAGGTCGAGGTCGATGCGATCTCAGACGGCAAGGACACATTCACCGCCGCAATCATGGAACATATCGAGCTTGCCGGAGTCCACTCCGGGGATAGCGCGTGTGTTATTCCCTCACGAACGATAACTGATGAGAATATCCGGATAATCAAGGATTACACCGCAAAGATGGGGAGAGCACTCGGTGTCGTCGGTCTCATGAACATACAGTACGCGATAGCGGATGATGTGGTCTACATTCTCGAAGCAAACCCGCGTGCATCACGCACTGTTCCGCTCGTGAGCAAGGTAACAGGAATTCCGCTTGCAAACATCGCAACACAGATCATAGCGCTTGGAAAGACAATACCCGACTTTCCAGAACTCAAAGAATACGACCTCCCGCACGTAGCAGTGAAAGAAGCAGTATTCCCGTTTAACATGTTCCCGGAGGTCGATCCTGTGCTTGGACCAGAGATGCGAGCGACTGGTGAGGTGATGGGAATCGCGGATAACTTCGGGATGGCATTTTTTAAGGCGCAGGACGCAACGGGAACACCGCTTCCGACAGATCCAGGAGGGGGGGGCGTTCTCGTGACCGTTCCTGAATGGGCGAGGGATAAAGTGGCGGATTCGGTGCGGAAACTCGTCGATCTTGGGTTTACGATATATGCGACCCGCGGGACAAAGGAGTTCCTTGATTGTGCGGGTGTGTCGTCTGAACTGGTGCTGAAGCTTCATGAGGGGCGACCGAATATCGTGGACGCTATTGAGAATAAGAAGATCCAGCTCGTGTTTAACGTGCCGGTCGGGCGGAAAGGGAAGGAGGATGACAGCTACATCCGGAAGGCTGCGATAAAGCACAGGATTCCGTACATCACGTCAGCAGAGGCAGTTGTGGCAACGGTCGAGGGGATATGTGCTGCTATCAGGAGCGAGATCACGGTGAAGTCGCTGCAGGCGTATCGCCGGGATCTGGAGTAGCGTACAAGAAGGATAGAGTTTCGAAGAGATGGATCTCAAGGCGGAAGGGGTGTCGATTTAGCTGGTGGTGCGACGTCCGTGATCTGCCCGTGCCAGACCAGACGATCACGACGACTCCAGAATATCCACGATTGTCCCCACTGTCTGGTTCCAGTCCGTGCTTTTGTTAACCGTCCCTCGCGCTCCTACTTTGAGCGCATCCTTCTCCACCTCGGTCTTGGTGTATGCGGTGAACAGGTAGATGTTTGCTCCCGGATCGCTATCGAGTATCTGTCCGGTAGCTTCAACGCCGTCCATCACAGGCATTCTAAGGTCCATCAGCACGATATCTGGCTTTCGCCCTTCCTTCGAGAGTTTACTGTACATTTCAACTCCGGTCTTACCATCTTCAGCAGAATCCATGATAAACGTGTGCCCATCATCCATCTCCAGAAACAGGGACATCAATTCATGAATATCTGCCTCATCATCCACAAGCAAGATATTATACTTCATTCTATCAATCACCTCTTTATTCTATGTCCGCTAAATACTTTTCCTCAAGCGCATCCCTAACAAGCGTCTGGATTTCCTCATTTTTCTCGCATATCAGCCGGATTTTCGCTTTCTGATCATTGTCAAGGTTGTTGGAGCTGAGCAACCATTTTGAATAGCCCCCAACGATTGTCACAGGTGTGATGATCCGGTGTGATGTCTCTTTTAAGAAGTGTTCCCTCAAACGAAAAGCTTCTTCTGTCCTCTTATTCGACTCTTCCAGCAGCCACACATGTTCTTGCAGCGAGAGAGTGGCATGTCTCAATGCTTCCTCTGCCCTTCTTCGCTCGTCAGCTTCCATCACCAGCGAGATATAGTCTGCAGGAGAGCGGGCGAAATTCTCTTCTTCCATAGTCCACCCGCGTACAGGTCCCACATGCTCGTAACATACGATCCCTATCACATCTCCTTTCAGCCGGATCGGAACATCCAGCATCGATGTGATGCCGAGCGGGGAGAGATATGAGTCAGAAAATTCCCTGGTCCTGGGATCTTTGTGTGCATCATGCGCAGCAATGAACGCGCCTTCTTCCAGTGCCTCGAAATAGAGGGGATAATCTGACGCCGCAAGCACCATGCCCTCTGAATGGCGAGCAGCGCTCATTTCGTACAGATCGATACATCGAATCGTCGAGCGATCATCTCCATATAGCCACACACTCACCCGTTCAACCTCGACCGCGTGGGCAGTGGCTTCTGTGACGATCCGGAACGAGTTAGATAGATCGCCACTGTACAACTCCTTGCATGTTGCCAGTTCCATAAGCATATCTTTCTGCTTCCGAACGATCCGTTCCCGCTCGCGCAGAATCCCCATGATCTCTATATCATGAAGACCGATCGCTATATCGGAAGCCACCTCTGCAAGAAGCCTCCTCTCCTCAGCATCCACTGCAACATCCGGTGCGAGCAGTACGGCAAGCAGCCCGAAGAACCTGCCTGCATGTTCTACACGGAGGATTGTAGCCTCCCTTCCGCGACACGCGTCTTTGAAGAAACAGCCTTTGCACTCTCTTGATCTATCCCTGACCAGAACAGTCTCTTCCGAGGCGAGCGCGTCCCTGATGCAAGGAGGATTATCCCCGCTTATCATAAGTCTGCTAAAGCGCGAGACATCCTCCGGAAGACCGGATCCCACAACCTCAACAAATCTCTTACCATCCTCGAATAAACTGAGCCATACAGCATCATAGCCCCGTGCATCTATGAGGGAATCGCAGGATTTCCGGAGGAGGCAGTCTCTGTCCTTCTCGGTCACAAGCAACTCGTTTACATTTCTTATAGCTCTAAGGACGCTATTTAAGCGCGTGATCTGCTCCCCAGCAAGATTGCGCTCTGTAATGTCTTCTGCTGCACAGATCACATATTCGACATCGCCATCATCGTTAAGTTTCGGCGTCTTTGTGATGGACAGTAAGCGCAGCTCCCCACTGCCGTTCTTGATCCACACCTCGCGCCGTATCTGTTTTTTCTTCTCAAATACTTCCCTGTTACCATCGATACAGACTTCGGCTTCTTCTCTGCTGAGAACGTCGGTGAGATTCCTGCCTTCCAGACCCTCCTTCGCCATACCAAAGAACTCTGCACAGGTTTTGTTTACAGCACCATACGTCTCTATGTCTGCCATATACCATATATGAGTAGGTATATTATCGAGCAGCAATGTCTGCTCTTCAGACTTCCTGTATTCCAGTTGAATCAGGAAGGTCTGTGCAACGATCCCTGTCAAGCCACCTTCCTTTAACAGTTCGTTGCATATCCTGATTACCTCTTCCTCGGTGTAGCTCTCCTTATCTTCCAGTGCGGCAGCGTCTATCTTTTTAGCGATCAGTTCCCTGGCTGCTTCTATGCCGATACTCTGGGCATACATCCCGGTCAGATCACTCTTTACAATCCTCATCGCAGATATTCACCCCTTCTCCGCATTGCTGTATTTTGGCAGAAGCAGGACAACAGCAGTGGTATTGTGAAAGCCACTGAACTGCCCTGGCTCCAGGCGGATCTCGCCGTAAGTCTCCCAGCCAATCAAGGGAATGCCCGGCAGGACCTTCTTGAAGCGATCCACGCTCTCGGGAAACCTGTCCCCTAGAATCAACTGCCTGTGCGCACAGTCAAAGACAAGGATGCCGGCAAATTCCGAGTACCCTGCATCCTCTGCCGATCGCTTTGCCATCATGGCAGCCCCCTCTGCGGCATCGATCTGGTCTTCCAGATTACTGCCGTCCATGATACGGAAGATTGCACCCTCCGCGATATCACAGGCGAAATTGAGAGAGCCGTCTTCGTTTGCACTTACAGGCCATCTTATCTTGTATTCACCTTCTTTCTCGGTTGCCAGACCGAGCTGGGAATTGGCACAGAACTGCGCAATCTCCGCAGGTGTCTTGAGCTGGTTTACATCGATGCCTGCTTTCCTTGCAGTTTCTACGGTCTCTTCCTTCCATGCCCCCCATGCTGGCATATTATTTATCTCATAAAGCACATTACCTTCAGTCCTTGTTGCTTTCAGTCCCCTGCTTACAGGGGTGTGTCCATGTTTTACACCGGTAAAGAGTGGCATTTTAGAGGCAAGAAGGCAGACGCCGATCGCATCGGTACGGACGTTATCGTCAGAGAAGACAAAGGTCTTCTCCATCTTGAAATCGTCACCAGCCATGCCCCCAACGATCCTCAGCCCCCTGCCAAAGAGATAGGAAGCCAGTAACGCGACCCTTTCACCCATACCTGATAAACCATCGGCTATGAGAATAGCGGTCAGGTTGGGGTACCCTTTCACCATATCAGGCAGCTTTGCTATAACCTCTTTTATTGCGGCTTCAGTGTCTTCCTTTACGCCTCCTGCAAGAGCAGTGAAAACCTTGATATCATCCGAGGATAGCAAGCCCACAGCCACGTTCCCCTCATCAACACCCTCTTCAGTAAACTCCCCTGCTGTGGAGGCTCCGATCAAAGGCGCATTACCGGTGGCTTCCCTTACCGCATCTACGACTTCCTGATAATCGTACTCGCTCGTTGAGTATACGATTGAAAGATCGACTCGGGCTTTGCCTAATTTCTCTTTCGCCTGCAAAACCGCGCCTTTAGCTGCCAGAACGCCGTTTTCGCCGTCACATAAACCGGTTTCCAATGTTGTCACCATTGTACGCACCACCTTCGCCCATTCTCAACTTCGGGGATAGAAGTTTTGGACATGTTTACTTAAAGGTTACTTAACACGCGTGAGAACTTAAACACGAATGCACACGTTTAAACGAATTCCATGAATCTAAATTGAGCTATCGCGACTCCGACACCGCCGCGAAAAACAACCCCCCGTGATCCGGGTTATTTTGTTGCGATGTCTTACCAGTATCTCCGCGGTGGTGCGTTCGCATCGCTGTGATTATACACCGGATGCGGGTTCAGGGTCACATCTGTCTCGACATCGGAGTGGCAGGCGATACATGTCCAGTGCCCCCTCGATAGTGAAATTCCATAAGCATTTCCGCTCGCATTTCCGCTCGTATGTCCGAACGGACTTCCGGCAGGGTAGGTGGATGATTGGTTGGACAGATTGAGATAGAACGACTGATGGACGTTTTTCCTGCTGAGATTGTATCCTGCGGTCACCACATACGTGACGTTCTCCGGATTGGCAAACATATCGGTCGCATCTCTCAGATATGTGTGGTTCCTGTTCCCGTGACAGCGGTCATCATCGCATACCCGCACGGTAACCGCATGTCCCTCGATACCGAAGAGCGATGAGTTGTGGCAGAGATGGCATAGCTCTGCTCCATCGATCTCGCCGTCGCCGTTGAAATCGAGAGAAACCAGTTTATGTTCACTGCCGTTCTTCCACGTACCGTTTCCACCATCCCACGTACCGTTCCATATCCATTTATTGCCACCGATCGCTCTGATCGTTGAATTCGATGAATCATATTTGATCCCGCCCACAGAGAGGAACGTGGTGTAATTCGCATTATTAGCTGCCCGTCTGTGAACATCTATCGTGGTCGATTCGTAGAGTTCGCAATATTCTGCCACATGGCACTTCTGGCACTGCACGCCTGCTTCGAATGTGTGCTGCCCCACAAACATCGATATCGTGTTCGGCAGTACGAATAATGCAAGCGATACGATTGCGATTGTGAGCAGTGTGACCTTGTTCATCCGTATCACCCTTTGTTCAGATAACCCTCTGCGTGCTCGTAGATCGCGGTCGTGTTATCCTTGATCAGATAGTGTGCTGTCTGATTCCTGCCGCTTGTGTAGGGGCTTACATGGATCGGTATGTCGCCGGTTTCGTTGGAATCGCTGTGGCAGTTGGTGCAGTATATATCCTTTGTGAGGTTGTGCTTTCGGTCTATACAGTGTGTGTCGTTGATGAGGTATCCGTGGCAGATGCAGTTTGCAGGATAGTGGATGCCAGCAGATACGTTTGTAGCAACGTTGGCATGGCATTTGGTACAGAAGTTCTCCTTGGTCTTGTAAGTGGTATGGCTCGTTGCAAGGAGCGCGTATGCTGTCAGCGAACTCACAAGAATGATTGCCGCTGCGAGCACTGCAATTCTTTTCTTTGTGGTGATCAACTTCGACATATCCATAGCCATTATGTCCGCAGCAGTATTTTACCTTTGCGATCTACACCGCGGGAGTTCGTGTAAGTTCGCGGTAACTACTCAGGTATGTTGATCGGTCTCCCGATTGCGATCCTGTAGCTTCTGGCAAGAAAAATAACCGCGGAGGACGCAGAGGAACGCAGAGCCTATTACCGTTTATATCCCCTCCGCGTCCCTCCGCGCACTCTGCGGTTAAATTCCTGGTTTGGTTATAGTATCTCACACATACCGGGTAGTTCCGGCATAGTGAAGTCCACTGATAGTGGTTTTGGGTACCTGAGTAGTTACAGTTCGCGGAAGGGTAGCGAGAAAAGATTCATTTAAGAATCGTGGAGCATCAAGGAACATTGCAGCCGACCAACAGCAAACAGGGAAGATACTGACATGCCAGAGTTTCATCTCGTCTCCGATTTTGCGCCCATGGGCTCGCAGCCCGATGCAATCGAGAGCCTTGTTTCGGGACTTGCAAGCGGCAGCCAGTTCCAGACACTCCTTGGCGTCACTGGTTCGGGAAAGACGTTTACGATTGCAAACGTTATCGACAAAGTCGGAAAGCCTACCCTCGTCATCGCCCACAACAAGACACTCGCAGCCCAGCTCTACAACGAGTTTAAGGAGTTCTTTCCTGAAAACAGGGTTGAGTATTTCGTCTCGTATTACGATTATTACCAGCCCGAATCCTACATCCCAAAAAAAGACCAGTACATCGAGAAGGACGCCCAGATAAACCCGAAAATCGAGCAGATGCGCCTGTCTACCACCGCGTCACTGCTGTCGCGGGACGATGTGATCGTTGTCGCTTCGGTCTCCTGCATCTACGGTCTCGGAAATCCTGAGAACTTCCGGAAGATGGGGCTTGATCTGAATGTACGCGACAGGATTTGCAGAAAAGATATCCTCTCGCAACTGATCGATATCCAGTTCGAGAGAAACGACACCGAACTTGCGCCTGGGCGGTTCAGGGTGAAAGGGGACACGATCGACATCATCCCGATGTACTTTGATAACATCGTCAGGATCGAAATGTTCGGGGACGAGATCGACCGGATCACGGAGATAGAGAAGATAACAGGAAGGAAGATCGAGGAGATGGACTACTTCTATGTCTATCCCGCGCGGCACTTTGTCATACCTGAAGAGGAGAAGGCGCGGGCGATCGCATCCATCCTTGAGGAACTCGATTCCGTGCTGCCGTCGATGGGGATGTTTGAATCGCACCGGCTCAAGCAGCGGACACTCTATGACATCGAGATGATCGAAGAGACGGGCTCGTGCAAGGGGATCGAGAACTACTCGCGCCACTTCGACAGGCGAGCGGCTGGAGATAAGCCGTACTGTCTGCTCGATTACTTTCCGGAAGGTTTCCTGATGGTGATCGATGAGAGCCACCAGATGATTCCGCAGATTCACGGGATGTACAAGGGGGACTATTCCCGGAAGAAGACGCTTGTCGATTACGGATTCCGGCTTCCGTCAGCCCTCGACAACCGCCCCCTGCGGTTCGATGAGTTTGCAGGGTACATGCAAAACGTCATCTTTGTCTCAGCGACTCCCGGTGCTTACGAACTTGAGAAGTCAGGGCAGGTTGTCGAGCAGATCATCCGCCCGACAGGTCTAGTCGATCCGCACGTGGAGGTGCGCCCGATCGAGGGGCAGGCTGCTGACGTGCTCAGTGAAATCGAGAAGACCATCAAGCAGGGCGATCGTGTTCTTATCACGACGCTTACGAAGAGACTTGCAGAGGAACTGACCGAGTACCTTGCACGCATTGGCATCCGGACACGGTATCTCCATTCTGATATCAACACGATCGAGCGGACCGAGATCATCCGCCAGCTAAGGCTTGGCAAGTTCGATGTCTTAGTCGGCATCAATCTCCTGCGCGAGGGGCTCGATATCCCTGAGGTCGGGTTTATTGGCATCCTCGACGCTGACAAGGAAGGATTCCTGCGTGATACGAAAAGTCTCATCCAGACGATCGGCAGGGCAGCCAGAAACGTGAAGTCAAGGGTGGTGCTCTACGCTGATAAGATGACAGACTCGATCAAAAAAGCCATCTCCGAGACAGAGCGGAGGCGAAACCTCCAGATCGCTTATAACAGGGAGCATAACATCACCCCGCAGACGATCCGAAAGCCGATTCGGGAGAAGGAGGTTGATCTCACAGACACAAAGCACCTGCCAAAGTCCGAGATCCCGAATCTCATCATCGAACTCGAAGCAGGGATGCAGGCGGCTGCTGAGGCACTGGACTTCGAGCGTGCGATCAAGCTAAGGGATGCTGTGAAGAAGTTAAAGGTGCAGGCGGCGGGGTGAGATGGGGGTTATATCGATCTGCTATATCATTCAGAATTTTGATGATAAACCAATAGGTTTATATGGGATAATGTTGCCTATTTTATATTGGGAGTGGCTATAGCGTGATCCGTAGCGCCTCGAAACAAAAACGATTTGGAGGAGACAACAATGAAACCGATACAGAACATACCGCCCCAGAATCCCGAAAAGAGCAAGAAATCGATCTGGGACTACGAACGTATCATTGGGCGGCG
>JAYEFK010000241.1:6462-31730 GCA_034658575.1 Methanobacteriota archaeon | reverse complement strand
TATAAGCGGATGCTTGTCGGCTGCGGCGTCTTTCTCGTCTGCTTCGGGATGTACTATCTGGCAGGAGTATTTGTGTGAGATTGTGCATCGTGCACCATACAGGAGTGCTCATACCCGTCCACGCGCATGTTCAACCACATGCCCGAGCTCTGGTGCGATAATCCCGATCCCGAGTCTGACAGCATTCGGCGATCCCGGCATACAAAAGACCGCCCTTCCCTGAATGATCCCTGCGATGGCTCTCGTCAGCATCGCGGCATATCCGATCTCATCCATGCTCTCCCGACGGAAGATCTCCCCGAATCCGGGAATCTCCTTCTCAAGGAACGGACCTGCCGCCTCGATCGTGACATCGCGGGGTGCAAGCCCTGTTCCGCCTGTCGTGATGATAGCGTCCGTACCGGGATCCGCAACCACCCCTTCCAACCATTCCCGGATCAGGCTGATATCGTCGGGCAGCAGCGAATATCGCACGGTATGCCCCATGTCCTGGAGCGCATCAATGATGATCGCCCCGGATGCATCGTCTGCCTCTGCGGGGTTTCGTGCGCCCTCGTGATCGCGATATCGCGACGAACTGATCGTTGCAACTTCGACTGTGTATCCGCGCTTCGTGTGCGACTTGTGTTCATCAGACGTGTTCATGAGTGCACACTTCGTCCATCAACTGATATATTCTTTGGCAGCCCCCACGAATCACAACCCAAAGATAAGAATGCTCTGAATATATGAACATCTGATGTGCAGATGGTGTGTGTACCAAATGCTTTGGAAGGGAGAGTCCCGATGCTCCACTGGACTATCTGATTGGGTTTTTCAAAGACAGGGGCAACGTTCGATGCGTTCTCATATTTATTTGACTAACCATTGATCAAACCGGTATCCCATGTTCTGCCTTGCGAACTGCCCGCGTCCCGTGCTCCGGTGTCGCAACATGCACAGAGACCACACGACTCTCCACCAGCTCGGCGTCCTCGAATTCCCTTGTCAGTTCATCATCTGATTCGATCTGCCTTATCAGGTCTTCCACGTTTTTTGTGCGATAATGCCGCATGATTGCTACCTCTTGTGTTTTTCCCTATAAATCCTTTTGTGCCTATCGGATGGTTCATAAGCAGTAATTACGCGAACTCGGTTACCGGATAATGCCGCAACGATAACCATTAGAATCCTTCCAAACGACTCGCCAAGCACAATATATCGGGTTTCCCCGTTGTCACGTACCTTACGCGGTATAATCTTGTGGTTGAAAACCTCCTCAACCTCGAATCGCTTAATCCCGTGCTTCATAATATGATTGTGTGTTTCGGGTGTGAACTCCAGCCGGGTGCGCTTCCAATCGACCATATCCCTACACCCCGAATCGCGGCACAGCCTTCAGACACTCCGCTCTGATCTTGTCGAACCCCGGCACCTGATTGGTGTGGAAGTCCAGTATCTTCGCTGCTCTCTTCATCCGTCCTCTGTTAATCCATCAACCGATATATTCTTTGACAGGCGCATGAAAGGTAGATGCCATGCCAGATCTGATCATCAAGGATGCGAAGGTGCTGCTGGATAGCGGACTTCAGCACGTCAATATCGCGATAGAGGACGGGAAGATCGTAAAGGTCGCAAAGGTCGGGGCGCACATATCCAGCGGCGCAGAGGTGATTAATGCTCGAGGGATGCTGACGCTTCCGGGTGTGATCGATGCACATGTCCACTTCCGGGATCCCGGACTTACGCACAAGGAGGACTGGCACACCGGCTCGTGTGCCGCTGCTGCCGGTGGCGTGACCGCGGTCATCGACCAACCGAATACGGTACCTCCGACACTGGATAAGAAATCGTTCAACCTCAAACTGAAATCGGCAAAACGAAAGTCGATCATCGATTTCGGGATCAACGGCGGCGGCGTTCCTTCTGCGAACCTTCCGGAACTGTGGGGTCTCGGCGTGACCGCATTCGGGGAGATTTTCATGGCGGACGGGGAGCTATCGGTAAGCGAAAGCGAACTTGCGGATCTGCTGAAGTCGATTGGGGAACTTGGGGGAGTAGCATCGATCCATGCGGAAAACGGGGAACTGTGCAGCCATTTCACTGAGGAGTTGCGCAGTATACGCCGCCCTGAGATCTATTCACGCGCACGCCCGAACATCTGCGAGGCGATCGCTGTCGAGCGGGTGCTTGAGATGCAGGAAGAGCTCCCGGTGCCGGTGCGCATACATATCTGCCACCTGAGCACGAGGGAAGGGGTCGGCGTGGTCAGGCGCATGAAATACGGGAAAGAGGAAGCCGGGTTCACCTGCGAGGTTGCGCCGCACCACCTCTTCCTCGATCACAAGGACTGGGCGCGTCTCGGCACGTTCGGGAAGATGAACCCGCCGCTTCGGAAGCGGTGTATGCAACATCTATGGAATGCATTGAACGACGGCACTATCGATATCATGGCGTCTGATCATGCGCCGCATACTGAGGAAGAGAAGCGTGTGGAGATCTGGGATGCGCCGGCAGGCGTCCCCGGCGTCGAGACGATGCTGCCGCTCATGCTCCATGCCGTAAAGCAGAACCTGATCCCGCTTGCGCGGGTGGTCGAGGCGATGAGTGCGACGCCTGCGCAGATATTCGGGCTCGATAACAAGGGAATGATCAAGCAAGGTTATGATGCAGACCTTGTTCTCGTTGATACGAGCAACGTCCTGAAGATAACGGTCGATCAACTCCACAGCAAAGCCGGGTGGACACCGTTTGAGGGGCGAGAAGGGATATTTCCGGAACTGGTGCTGTCCCGGGGTGAGGTCGTGTACGATGGCGAGATCGCGGGCAAGCGGGGACGCGGGAAATTCCTGCGCGGGAAAGGGTCTATTCTCTGGTAAGCCATCAGTGATCAAACATCTGCACGACGATCTGAAAATATACGAGTCAGAACCAGAACACCAGCCAAATTTAACCCTCCGAACCGCAAACTATTTTAGTTCCCATGATTCCAGACATATCCATATACAAGAATCGATCATACTACATCAACGAGGTGAAACATGGCGAATATCTTTATTTATCCAAGCAACAGTCTGATCCTGTACGATCTGGTCGAGCGTTTCGGCCACAAGCCGCTTGCGGTTACGCAGGAGATCAAGAAGAGAGTAACCACCGCAGGAATCGACTCGCCGCCGCTTAATATCACGCCCGAGGATCCGAAGATCGGGCTTAAGTACGCTGCTGTCGAGGTGCCTGCCGGGGTGCGCGGGCGCATGTCGCTTCTGGATCCGCTCCTTGAGGCGGCAGAGGCGGCGATCCTTGTCGAGGACGCGCCGATCGGGTTCGGGTGCATGGGCTGCCATCGCACAAGCGAACTTGTGGGGTTCCTGATACGCGCGAAGCGTATCCCGATTCTCGAACTTTCCTATCCGACATCTGATGATGCGGCAGAGAATTTTGTGTACCGGATATCCGAGTTCTTAAAGGGGCTTGAAGCTGGTAAGGAGGCAAAGAATGAATGAAATCGAGGTCGCGCAGATATCCTGTGGTTCCGAATACACAGGGATCCAAGGAGAGATTGAATCGGCGGCAGAGCAGGTTGGAGCGAAGATCATCTTCCCGGACATCGATCTTGCGGAAGTGGAGGCGGCAGAGGCAAAGTTCGGGCTCAGGGTAACGAGTCCCGACCTTAAATTGATGCTTGCCCGCGCAATCTCGGTTGTCGAGGGGCATACTACCGCGGATGCAGTGTTTATCGGAACGTGTTTCAGGTGTGCAGAGGGCGCGCTCGTCAGAAACGAGATCCGCAGGTACATCCATGATGAAGCGGGGCTTCCCGTAATCAGTTACTCTTATACCGAACGCACCACCGCAGATACGCTTCTTACGAGGATGGAAGCACTGACAACCATCGCAAAGAGGCGCAGTCTGCTTGCACGCGAGAAACAGGCAGGGATTACCGCGGGAATTGACTCGGGATCGACCACCACAAAGGCTGTGGTCATGCAAGACAACGAAATTCTCGGATTCGGGTGGGTCAGTTCCACCGATGTCTTGAAGAGCGCGGAGGAGGCTTACTCAACCGCTCTTAAGGAATCCGGAATCGAAAGGGATGCGGTCCAGGCGATCGGGGTGACCGGATACGGCAGATTCATATTGGGAAAGTCACTCAATGCCGATCTGGTCCAGGAAGAGATCACAGTGAACTCAAAGGGCGCGGTCTACCTTGCTGACCGGCAGAAAGGCGCAGCGACCGTGATCGATGTCGGCGGGATGGACAACAAGGCGATATCGGTGCAGGATGGAATCCCTGGAATCTTTACGATGGGCGGGATCTGTGCCGGCGCATCAGGGCGTTTCCTTGAGATGACTGCAAAGCGTCTTGGCGTTGACATCACCGAACTTGGCAAACTTGCGCTTGCAGGCAAGGCGTCCAACATCTCGATGAACAGCTACTGCATCGTATTCGGCATCCAGAGTCTCGTGAACTCGCTATCGAAGGGCGCGCGTCACGAAGATGTCGCAGCAGCATCTTGTTACAGCGTGGCAGAGCAGGTCTTTGAGCAGCAACTCCAGGAGGTCGAGGTGCGGGAGCCAGTGATCATGGTCGGAGGCACGGCACTCATCGAGGGGCTACCGCAAGCGATGCGCGAACTCTTGCAGGCAGAGGTGATCGTGCCGCCCCATGCGCAGTTGATCGGCGCTGTCGGCTCCGCTCTCCTATCATCAGGTTTTATCGAGGAGTGACTGGGACATGTTGCCGCTCGAAGTGTTCAAAGTCGAGTCTCCGGATAGAACCGGCGCCGAAGCTTACGAATCAGTGATCCGCGACGTACTTGCGGATCTGGAACTCACCACTGTATTGGGACGTCTATGGATACACATCGATCCTGCCGAACCGGTTTTCATCTTCTGTGCGCTGATAAGAACCGGCATTCCACCGGTCTGTGCCAAGGATATGGCAGATATCTCGACAGGTACGCCGAGTGCTAAACAGGTGGAGCTGAACCTCACAAACGAAGAGCATGTCTCGACACTGCTAAACATTCTCTGGGCAGAGTACGGACGTGAGAACGTCTCGCAGCCAGAGAAGAAAGTGATAACGATAGATACCGAAGACAAGGACGAGGTTGCGGAAAAACTTGCAGATATGGTCATCGCGGATCCGCGCAGGGAGATCGAGACGAGACTTGCCGATGCGCTGCTCCGGATCACACCAGAGGGTTTTCGGGTGAGGCATCATGTTTCAACCGGATCGGAGATGTTATTTGTAGCATCGGAGGATCCTATAACTCCCGAGTGGGTCAAAAAAGCTGAAGATATGATAGATCAACTGAAGGAGGATTTATAATGCTTGAACCTATCATGTATGAGGGCGGCGTCTTCAAACACAACCTTGTCATCGAACTCATAGAGGATCTTGGCGGATACGTCCTCCAGACCAATTTCATGCAGACCGAGGTCATGATCCAGATGCTCTGCCCGCATGAAGACATATCCATGCTCGAAGATATGGCAAAGGAACTCCGTGCCAAGATCACGAGAGCGCCGCTTACTGGAACCGATATCATCGTGATCTCACCAACATTGGCGTATCACCACCTTCCACACCATTCATGCGATGTGGCAGAGTATATGCGCAGGTTTGGAGCAAATACAACATTAATCGGTCTTGCGAGAGGTGTCGGTAGGCGGATTGCGCAGATATCTGCAAAAGAGCGTGTACTGGTTAATGAGCACGATCTTGCGGTATTTGCGCTCGGAAACTTCGAAGACTGCCTGATAAAAAAGAAATATGTCCTCTACAAGGATCTCGAAGTGCCCTGCATCATCACAGGTACGCCGGAACTGCCAGAGCCCCCGATGTATGCGAAAGACTATGTCGGGCATCTCGGAAGAATCGCGCACCGGCTGAAACTCGAAGGCGAACTTGACGCTCTTGACCGGCTGGTCGAGACTGTTGGTAAAACCCTCGACGAGCATCGGATCGAGATATCAAAGGATCCATTGACCACCCAGCCTGCCCGCCTCATGAAGGAGATCAAGGAACAGATACCGGAAATCAATAAATCGCTCTCTCCATCGCCTATCACGCTGCAACTTATGGGTGCCCGCGTAAAACTGTCTTATCCGAAGTATAAGGAAGCGATCGAGAATATAACATTCGAGGAGGGCGTTACCCTCCGCGAGATCGCAAAGGTGTTACCGTCAGAGGTACGTGATTATATGTTAATAAGAATACTACCGAAATCGGTGACCGGTTTTGTTATTTAGACGTTAGGATAGGAGTCAGGAGGCACGAATGGACATTGAGAAGATTCAGAGGATCATGAGGATGGATCCTGAGGAGGCGACTGAGGAACTGCTCGAGAGCGTTGAGAAGTACTACGGCGAGATACCATACATCCTGCAGTTTATGAAAGAGACCCCTGAACTGCTGGTTCCGAAGGTTCTCTACGACAGCGCGATCATACGGGAGTTCAAGCGTCTCGACCCGAAGACGGTTGAACTGATCTCGATAGGTGTATCTGCTGCGATCAGGTGCGATCACTGCCTGAGAATGCATGTCCGCATCGCAGAGAAACTCGGAATATCGAGGGAAGAGATATTCGACGCGATCCTGATCGCTGGCACGCTATCGAACGCGACCGTGCTCGCTTATGCCACGCGGGTGCTGGACTCAGAGACCGGAACCGAGCGCGGGTCAGGGGCAGGATGCACGGTCTGCGATGTTGGATGCAATGGCTGCGACGGCGATGATGAGGAATCCGAGAAGTGAGAACGTTGCAAATGTTACGGATTTCAGCAGGAACTATTTCGCCAATTTTGATCCGCGGTCACGAAGCAGGTGATCCGCGAGCACGATAGCAACCATCGCCTCGGCAACGGGAACCATTCTGGGCGGAATTGTCGGATCGTGTCTGCCCTTTATCGTGATCGTGGTCTCGCTCATCGTCCTGATATCCGCGGTCTTCTGCGGACTTGCGATGGATGGCGTCGGTTTCACTGCGATCCTGCACACGATCGGCGCGCCTGAGGAGAGCCCGCCGAGAATGCCGCCAGCATTATTGGTCTCCGGAACTACGGTTCCATCCGCTAACGCCGAAGGCGTCGACGCCCGGGACGTAGAATTTTTCACGGGCGTTACCAGAAACGCATCGTTCATCTCGCTGCCCCTCATGGTGGCGCACCCAAAACCTGCTCCTATCTCGACACCTTTCACTGCGCCGATGCTCATCAATGCCTTCGCAAGGTCCCCGTCCAGCTTGTCAAAGACCGGCTCCCCGATGCCGGCAGGCACACCTGTTGCCACGATCTCGACAATTCCGCCAATACTATCTTCTTCTTTGCGCATCTTTCCGATCAGTTCGAGCATCCGCGCGGCGACATCCGGATCAGCGCACCGAACCGGTGTCTCTTCGATCCGTTCCCTGATCTCAGACGGTGTCATCCCGCATTCACAGGCTCTGATGCCGCCGAGTTCTATGACGTGCGCAACCACATCGATGCCTGCCTCTGCAAGCATCTTCTTTGCGACGGCGCCTGCAGCCACCCTTCCCACAGTCTCTCGCGCTGATGCACGCCCGCCGCCGCGGTAGTCCCTGATCCCGTACTTGACCTCGTACGGATAATCCGCGTGCCCGGGACGCGGCGTGTCTTTGAGTCTCTCGTAAGGGGACGAATCGACATTCCTGTTCCAGACGATCATCGATATCGGCGTTCCGGTCGTCATTCCCTCGAATACGCCTGAAAGAATCTCGACAGCGTCCTCTTCCTTGCGAGGCGTTGCAATCTCGCTCTGCCCGGGGCGCCGGCGGTCGAGTTCCTTCTGGATGTCTGCTTCGCAGAGAGGCATCTTTGATGGGCAGCCATCGACGACAACGCCTATCGCGGGTCCATGACTCTCGCCCCACGTTGTTACGCGGAATACTGTTCCGAATGTGTTTCCTGACATGTTTTAACTCCAGTCACATCGCCTCTGGTTAAACTTATATGCATTAACGATTTAATCTATTAACCTTCCCCTCTCGGTGGATTTCTCTGGATTCCACCATTCTTTCTCCAGATGATGCTTGACCAGATTAAATAATTCCCATACAAGCTGTGCATCAATCGGATTCAATGGTTTCTGCTTATGCTTCTGTCTTCTCAAGACAAATATCTCATCTATCCGTGTATGCTTCGGATTTACACTCTTATCCAGCGCGTTTGTCTCTGTAACAACAACATACAAAGCATAAGGGTTTCCTCTCTTCAACCGTTCCACTGCATAGGAAGCTCCATCCAGCATCGTCTTATCGAGATAGGTCTTGCATTCTATCGCTACGATCGGAACTAAAATATTTTTTTGGATGGTGGCGTGCATCCCCCTATCCGATGAAAATATGCAGAATATCTCTTTGCCTATGGCAAAATCCTGATCCTTGACCTTGATGTCGACTCCCGGATTTTTCTCCCACTCGTCGATGTTCTTTGGAGAGAAACTCATATCAACATAAGCTTTCCCAGGACCCAATGTCAATTGCTTACAACTCAAAATTGGCATTCCCTCAAACAAATAATACAAAAACTCCTCTATAACCGTTGAATGCAATTTTGATTGGGATGTTAACCCATATCTGTTACCCCGATCATTTTTAAAGTGGGATTGATCGATAAAGTCCTTATATTCGTTTAAAAGCCTAACTCTCTCGAATATATCTTTTTTGGAAGTGTCAGTAATCGATTCATTATGCCCTTTCCATTCATCATACTTCTCTTTAATCTCGCGAAGTAATTTGATATTCTCTTTGACCTTTTCATCCTTCAATTTCCGCTCTATATCGTTCCCGTGTATAAATGGTAGCATTTCATCACCCCAGAAAGTCTTGCAGCCTTGATTGCTTCCTATATTCTTTGATCCTCTCTTCTGCGGTATTACAATAATTTTCAGATATATCGATCCCTATGTGCCTCCGATTTAATTTTTCCGCAACCAGCGTCGTCGTCCCGACGCCATTAAACGGGTCTAAAACGATATCATCCATATAACTGAATAATCTCATCAAACGATACGGTATCTCTTCCGGAAACATTGCCGGATGATTATACATTTTCATGTTCCTCTCAGGAGCAACGTCCCACTTTGCATATACCCATTTCTTAAATTCGTCGCCTGTAATATCTATTTTATCCGCATCCCCTGTCTTTTTATGTGAGTCTTTGCAGAATATCTCAATAAATTCCCAAGTGTATTTCAAATACGGCATGCTCGGACTTTTCCAGCTTCCCCACGCCGTGTATTTGCAGTTATAGTTGTGCTTGTCCCATAGTAGCTCCCCTTTCCAAAGCAGCCCCAAAGCCGATAATTGGTTTGAGATGATGTGGTGGGTCGGTATATAATCAGAAAACATTGGTTGAACATTGACGCACATACGACCGGCGGGCTTTAAAATCCTGAAACATTCCGCCCATATCCTATCCAATTTTGAAAAATAGTGAGACCAGCGGATGGCATCCTGCCCCTCGTCCTCTTCATATTCCAAACCAAAGTTGTAGGGCGGCGATGTGATGATTATATCGATAGAATTATCTGGTATTTCTTTCAATATATCTTCGCTGTCCCCACAGTGGATCTTATTGACCCATCCGGAAATATTCAGTTCTTCAATTTCTGTTTTAGTATTGATTTCGTATTTAGTTCCCTCTCTGCGTATTTCTTTATCTTTTCGATCTTTTACTTTCCGTTCTCTATTAAACAACTTTGCATCTGGGTATCTTTCGGCTTTGTTCATCTTCTTACCTGTTGTGGATTGTAGTTGATGCATAGATTCCAGAAGTTACCAAGCCCCCACCAAGTACATGGTAGGAATATAACGATTTTATGCCGTTTATCTTGTCAAGCATGATAGTGCGCCTGCACCCAGCTCAATAATACTCAAGTCCCTTCACAGTAAGTTCCCGCCGCTTCTTCTCCATGAAACCATAAACAACAGAGTGCGGCGCACCATCGATCAGCATATCGACTGCGGTCTTTGCAACATGCACCTGCTCAGGATACCCGATGATCGCCACGGTCTTTCCGTAGACCGAGAGGTCGACATGAGTTATGTTCTCGATAAGCACCCTCGTCTTCCCGCCGGTGCCGATGATCCTACCCCTGTAGCGTGTCAGCATCTTTGGTGTGTTCGCAGGTATATCGATCACATCGTATATGAGAAGCTCGTCACCGAACAATTTGACAGCCCGCTCAGGGCTGAAACCCCGCCCGATTGCCGAGAGAACCTCAGCCGCCCGCATACCCTGCAAAGGGTCCTCTGGCGACAGAATCTGTACATTGCCGGATTCGCTGTCGATATCCAGCGTCGCGGTTGAGAGTTCCTCGAGAGCTTGTTTGGTTACGCCTTTCGGTCCGATCACTGCACCAATCCGGTCTTGCGGGATTTTAACGTACATTAACACCCAGCTTCGTGCTGACAACGCCTAATTTGATGTATTTGATCGTTCCCAACCTCGTCATACTCGCTTCAGGTATCGTATCCGCGTCCGATCCTGCCAGTTCTGCAGGAGTGCCAACGTACACACGCAGTCTCGACATTGCGTCGCGTCCACGCATCCGTTTGTGCGGGAGCATGCCGCGGACCGTTCGTTTTATGATCTGATCCGGTCTCGTCGGGAAGTACGGACCGCTTTCTGTTGATCCCCTGTCCACCTGCTCCTTATATTCCCTGTATGTGGCGGTCTTGTTCCCGGACACCACAGCACGTTCGGCATTGGTGATCGCAATGGTCTCGCCGCTTAACAATCTTGAGGCGACAACACTTGCGAGCCTGCCGAGAATCAACCCATCTGCATCGATAATTACTGTATTCATGAAATCACCTGATTATCCGCACGTATGATCCCGTGGGCGCTCTTTCCACCAGTTCCTCGATCGTGAGGCATTCCCCGCCAGCATCTGTGATCTTTAACCGTGCGCCATCGCTGAAATCGAAAGCGCCCACGACCACCGGATGGTTTAACTCGCCTGCGCCGAGCACCTTGCCGTGCACAACAATGGTCTCGTCGGCAGCAGTATGCCGGTTGATGCGGCTCACATTCACTGTTGCATAACCTCTCTTCGGACTCTGCATGCGCTTTGCGATCTCTCGCCAGATCGGGGCATCGTTCTCGCGTGATCTGGATTTCAGATCCTCTACCAGGGATATAATCCGCGGATTTGTCTTTTTATAGTTTGTTTTGCTCATTTGCTTCCTCCAAGACTCACATATATTTCATGTTCGAACCGTTATGCCGGTTCATGCGCCGTTGGAATGTGACCATCTGTTAGCGTCTGTAGAAAAAGGTTGTGGAGGGTCTGGGTTGTCAGGCGTCATGCAAAGAATCCTGGAATGTCAGTGACAGCCCGAGACCGCCATGCTTAAGTATCATAGCAGTATTGATCATGGCATGGGGCGATGCGATCTGATGACAGATGGCAGTACCACTGCTGATCTGACTGCGGGCGAGCCGGCGTGGCTGGTACGATAAACGGCATGAAATCGCTCTACGTGGGCTCTGTACCAAGTACGGGCTTTGGTGACTTAAAGTAAAAAGGAGGGAAAAATTATGTTGGATGGGATTAAAAGGATACTGCAGCCATATATATGCGATCAACAACCTACACGTGGTCAACAACCGCTTTTCACGTTCAAAGAGACACACGCTATTTCTGGAAGCGAACTTAGGCGTGTAATCAGCAGTGCATACCCGGATGCACATATTTACATTGCAGATGCAGCATACAAGCACGTAAGCTATGCCGAATTGTTACGATGGCTAAACGAAGATTCACTCGACCAGATGCGATGGGTTGAAGATATATGGGACTGCGACAATTTCGCGGTAGAGAGTTACTGCAGGGCGCACAAAGTCGTTGGAAATCTTGTTTATGGCGAATGCTGGGGTGATACACCAACGGGGTATCATGCATTTTGTCTTGTATATTGCGATGGCAAGATAAAAATAATCGAGCCACAAAACGATGATACAAGCGACTGGAAGAAGAGTGATTATAAACCAGATTTTATTAAAATTTGAACTATGGAAGAAGACCGGGTGAACGCTCTGTGTTTCAATATGACGGAACGGTTGGGGATTAACACCCAAACCAAAGAGACGAGAATATGAGCGAACAAGAGGATAAGAATCCGCTAGAAGGTGGGAATGACAGCGAAACGTTATGGGCACGTTCTGTAGAACATTTGCTGAAAAAAGGGAGGATCGCAGTCTGGATGATCCTGCTTGGAACGTTTCTGCTCGGACTGAAAGGGGTATTAGACGGAAAGCAAGTACTTGAAGTGATCAAACTTATAGGGGCGTTTTGGCTTGGAGCGGAAGCCGGAGCAAGGGTTCCGAAGTGAGAGCCAACATTTAAATCCCCAGAACCCACCAACAATCTCGATGAAGATATCGCTGCCATACGGGAACGGAAGCGTCTCTGTCGAAGTGCCGGACAGGAACCTTGCCGGCATCATCGAGCCGCAGGAACTCCCCGCTGTCGAGGATGAGGAATCCGCGATCGTTGATGCGCTTGCCCATCCGGTAGGGCGTGGGCTGTCAGATATTGTACACGCAGGGGATCACGTTGTGATCATCGCAAACGACATCACCAGGATCACCCCTACAAAGAAACTCCTGCCACCACTCATTTCTCATCTCAACGACATAGGAATCCCTGATTCCGATATCGGGATCGTATTTGCGACCGGATCACACAGAAGACATACCGAGGCTGAACAGAGGGAGCTTGTCGGCGATGAGATCTACAGACGCATATCGTGCATCGACCACGATCCTGACAACTGCAGACGCGTCCGGGTTACGAGCAGGGGGACGCCGGTTGAGATATTTGCGCCTGTTCTCGATACGGATGCCGTGATATGCACAGGCAGCATCGAGTTTCATTACTACGCGGGATACTCAGGCGGGCTTAAGTCGCTGCTTCCCGGGGTCTCATCGATTGCAAGCATCGGGAAGAACCATGCGCTCATGATCCACCCTGACGCGGTATCAGGGCGAACCGATAGCCCGGTGCGTCAGGATCTCGAGGAAGGGACTTCGCATATATCAAAGTTCATATTAAACGCGGTATTAAACAGCAAAAAGGAGATCGTCGCAGTCGTTTCCGGCGATCCCATAAAAGCACATCGTGCAGGGGTTTACTATGCGGACCAGATGTACCGGATCCGGGCAGAGACTGCCGATGTTGTGATAACGTCTCCCGGAGGGATGCCGAAGGATATAAACCTGTACCAATCCCAGAAAGCACTCGAAAATGCGAAAAATGTAGTTAAGGATGGCGGGGCGATCATCCTTGTCGCTGAATGCGGAGAGGGTCTTGGCAATGGCGTGTATGAACGGTGGCTCGATATCCCGCGCGACGAACTCCCTTCGAGATTGGAGCGTCAGTTCGAACTCGGTGGGCACAAAGCCGTGCTGACGTCGCGACTTTCCGGGCGCGTCGATCTCTACCTTGTCTCGGATATTCCTGACGATCTTGCAAGGAAGGCATATTTCATCCCGATGCAGGACGTAAAAAGCGCTCTTCGTGCTGCGGTCTCAAAGCCGGGCAGGGGCGGGGGTGGCGGACAGCCGCGGATTCTTGTGATGCCGCATGGCGGGCTTACCTGCCCGGTCCCCGGGTGAACCGCAACGTGTTGGTGTTTTGGTAATTCGTTATCGGTTGGCTGCTACAACATACACACCCGCGATCTTGTCATGCCACCCACGGTCCGTGCTTCTAAAGTTCGATGATCAGCCGAACAGCCACGTTACGAATATTGTTATGACCGCTCCACAGCCGCTGCCACACCAAGAATCTTTGGCTCATCGAAGTAACGTCCAATGATCTGCATCCCGATCGGAAGCCCATCTGTGCTCCCACATGGCACTGATACCGATGGCACGCCTGCGAGGTTGATCGGAACGGTGTTTACATCGGCAAGGTACTGCGAGAGCGGATCCACGAGTTCCCCGATCCGAAACGCGGGCATCGGCATCGTCGGTGCAATCAGGACATCAACATCCTTGAATGCGGAATCGAAGTCCTGTTTGACGAGTGTTCGCACTTGAAGTGCTTTTAAGTAGTATTTGTCGTGATACCCTGTCGATAACGAGAATGTGCCGAGAATGATCCTCCGCTTGACCTCTGCTCCGAACCCGAGCGCACGAACCTCTGAAAACGTGGTGCTCCAGTCCTTATCATCGGTGCGCAGACCGTATCTCATGCCGTCGAACCTCGCCAGATTCGATGATGCCTCGCTCATTGCGATGATGTAGTAGGCGGCAAGCGCATAATCGGTATGCGGCATATCGACCTCCCTGTATGTTGCGCCCTCATCCTCAAGACGGTGTATCCCGTTCCAGACCGCGCTTTCGACCGCGGGATCGATCCCCTCACCAAAGTACTGCGCGGGAACGCCGATCGTAAGTCCCTTGACATTGCAATCGACTTCGATCTCTGTATCGACCTCCACAGATGTCGAATCCTTTGGATCGTAGCCAGCGATGATCGAGTAGAGGAACGCGACGTCCCCCACGTTCGATGCGATCGGTCCGATCTGTTCGAGCGAGTTCGCATACGAGACAAGCCCGTACCTGGATATCGCGCCATACGTCGGCTTCAGTCCGACGACGCCGCAGAATGACGCAGGACACCGGACAGAGCCGCCTGTGTCAGAGCCAAGCGAGATTGCCACCTCTCCTGCAGCGACAGTGGCAGCACTCCCGCCTGATGAGCCGCCAGGAACGCAGTCAGGATTGTGCGGATTCCTTGTCGGTCCGTAGTAACTGGACTCTGTGGATGTGCCCATCGCGAACTCATCCATGTTTGTCTTCCCGATTACGATTGCGCCTTCGGCATATAGACGCTCGACCACGGTTGCGTCGTAGGGCGGGATGTAGCCATCGAGAATATGCGACGCGCAGGTCGTCCGGATGCCCGCAGTCGACATGTTGTCCTTGATCGCTATCGGGACGCCTGCGAGTCTGCCGCCCGATTTTAATTCTCCTGAATCGAGCGAGCGGGCACGCTTGCGTGATTGATCTTCCGCTACTGTTATGAATGTGTTAAACTTGCTCTTGCGGATCTGCTCGAGATGCTCGAAAGCGACATCCTCGGCAGACGCCTCCTCGACACGCCGCAACACATCAGTGATACTCATCATGGTTCACACTTTGTATGGTGTAGATTCTACTTAAGTTGTGTGCCAGCGTCATCAGTACCATCCAGAGCAAATACTAAAGATTGGCAGGGATAGATAAACAGCAATTGATATGAGAAATTGACATGAGAACTATGTGGCGAGAGATTGCACGATTCGGAAAGAAACTTGTAGAGCATGGTCTTGTTGAGTCGCACTTCGGAAATATCAGCGTCCGCACAGGTGTTGGGATGCTGATCACGAAAAGCGGATCCGCACTGGACGAGATCACAGAGGATGCCGTTGTCGAGATTCCTATCGAGGGGACCTCAAGCATGGACTCGATCGCATCATCAGAGGCAATCGTGCATCGCGCCATCTACATGAGTACGCCAGCGCTCGCAATCATCCATGCGCACTGCCCTTATTCGGTGATCGAGTCCTTGATCGAAGATTCCCGGGTCGTGCCGGTCGATAGCGAGGGAATATGCTTCCTGCACGAGATCCCGATAGTTACAGGCGGCATCGGGACGCCGGAACTTGCAGGAAATTCCGCCTCCGCCTTGCGCGAATGCAACGGCGTGATCGTACGCGGGCACGGCACCATCGCCACCGGCGTGGCGCTTGAGGAGGCGTATGTGGTGACGACCCAGATCGAACACAGTTGCATGGTGAAGTACCATCTCAATCTCTTTGACAATTGCAAAGGGCGCGGAAGGTGATTGTGATGGATGCGGTAGTGATGGCTGGCGGGGTCGGGAGCAGGTTCTTCACAGGGGACTGGACTGGCGAAAAGCCGATGGTCAAGCTTTGCGGAATGCCGCTTATCATGTACGTGATCGATACGCTCATGCGCAGCAGATCGGTAGATCGCATCTTCGTCGTGACCTCCCCGAGCGTGCCGCAGACACGGGAATATCTTGAGGCGCAGGAGGATGTCGATGTCATTCCCGCGCCCGGTCTCGGTTATGTCGGCGACATGGTTCACGGGATAAAGGCAGCGGGAATCAGGGAACCGGTACTCGTCGTCATGTCTGACCTCCCGATTGTAACCCCTGAGCTGATCGATAGGATTGTTTCGATCTATAACAAGCGATGCGAACCCGCGCTCTCTGTTCACACGCCGCTTTCTGTCTGTACGGAACTCGGGCAGCACCCGACCGCGGTCTTCAATCGCAACGGTGAGTTGATCGTCCCGTGCGGCGTTAACATCCTCGATGGTGGTCTGATCGAGGAGGAGCAGCCCGATTATAACCTGATTCTCCCTGAAGTTGAAGTTGCGCTGAATGTGAACACGGTTCAGGACCTTGAGCGGTGCGAGTGTATCATACTTGGGCAAAGCGTCTGAATCTGCGAACCCCGGTGCGGTGGTGCATAGAAAACTCCTCGTTGACACAACTCATGCGCTCTCGATATTTTTGTGGATTCGGAGATACTGTCAGAAACAAAAGATTGATAAAGCCCGCGGCACCACACTCTATAACCCGCTTTAACTCAGCCTGGTAGAGTGCGCGGCTGTAGTATGATTATATGCGAAAGCACACATTACCGCGCAGAGACCGCGATGTCCCCGGTTCGATTCCGGGAGGCGGGATTTTATGCCAGAAACAGACAGGATCGTTATCTGGCCCATCTATTTCGACAGCAGGATATCGAGAAACGGTGGGCGCAGGGTCTCGAGGCGAAGTGCTGTGAAGTCGCCGCGGCTCGATGAGATCGCAGAAGCAGCCAGGATGCTCAATCTCAATTGCAGCATCGAAGATACGAAGGCGCATCCTGCGGCATGGTGGGAGAAACAGGGGCGGGTGCTCGTAAAGAAGACAGACGCTCCAAAATCCTCGATTCTCTATGAGGTTTGCTCGAAGATTAAGGAACTACGATCCACCAATTAAGGATCCTTAAGTTGCCAGTCCCTCCGGGTTGCGATTTTGACGTTCCCGGTCTGCTGACCAACCTGCATGGGGAATACTTATAGGTTTCGCACCCCAGATATTCATAATGATCGACCTGCACACCCACTCTATATTCAGCGACGGCGAACTGATACCGAGCGAACTCGTCCGCCGTGCAGTGGTGCATGGCTATTCTGCGATTGCGATCACTGATCACGTCGATTTTACGAACATCGAATTCGTGCTGGACGCAATGAAAAAGACTTCGTTTCTGGAGGAGGAATGGGGTATCAGAGTCCTAACTGGCGTGGAACTGACGCATGTTCCGCCCGGGAAGATTGCGCGGCTTGCGGGTATTGCAAGGTCGCTCGGCGCAGATATCATCGTGGTGCACGGTGAGACCACGTCAGAACCTGTGGCTCCAGGCACGAATGCTGCTGCACTTCGGTCTGACATCGACATTCTGGCGCATCCCGGGCTGATCACCCCTGATGATGTCGAATGCGCACGCGAAAATGGAGTATTGCTCGAGATCACGGCAAGATGGGGGCACAACCGGACGAACGGGCATGTTGCACGGATTGCGTGCGAGATCGGGTGTGATCTCGTGGTGAACACGGATGCGCACGCGCCAGACGATCTGATCACTGAAGAGACTGCGCTTACGGTGGCGATGGGGGCAGGATTGACTGAGCGTGACTCTGTAGCCGCGGTCAGGACGAATCCGGGGCGTCTCGTCGATGCGAAGAGATGAGACCTACGATTCGATGATCCGGTTCCGGGGCTGCCGATCCAGCGGGTTTACGCGATCCCGACACTCTCGATTTTCCAGTGATATCGCCATGCTCTTAGATTCTGCCGCAAAGTGCGCAGAGCCACGCAGAGGACTTACACAGTCTCGAAACTCTGCACCCTCCGCGACCTCGGCGGTGATAAATCACTGACTTTTCAGACAGTGCCTGCGATCCCCTACTTCTTCTCAACAACCAGTGTGAGCCCGTCCACATCCCGGATCACCGCGTCCTCGCCTTTCCGCACCGGCTCTGCTGCAGACGCCCGCCATATCTCGCCGTGAATGTGCACGGTGCCCTCCGGATCGATGTCGGTCTCTGCCCTGACGACCTCACCGATCAGTTCCTCTGCCCCAGTCGTCGGTTTCGTAAGCCTCGTCTTCATAACAAAACCGAGACCTGCCACGATGATCACGACAGAGAGGATCACTATTACGAAGACGGTCTGTCTGAAGTCGCTAATCCATTCAGCCGGCATGAACGGCTCCTGCGGAAACATGATTGCCCCGAGAACTATGCATATCGCGCCGCCGAGCGTCAGTACTCCGAATGTCGGAGTGAGAACCTCTGCTATAAGCAGCACTATCCCTGCTACGATCAATATCACGCCGAATGTGCTGACTGAGAACATTCCCATGCCGTATAGCGCAAGTATCAGCGCTATCGCGCCGACCATCTCAGGAACGTACGTCCCAGGAGCTTTGAGACCGTAGATAATCCCGTAGAGCCCGATTAAGAAGAGTACGAACGCGATCTGTGGGTTGCTCAGTATGGTGACGATCGATGCTGCAAACTGTGGTTCCTGCGTGATGAAGATCGCATCCTTTGTGCGGAGTGTCACCGATTTGCCGCTCACGTTCACGGTTCTGTCATCGATGGCACTGACAAGATCGCGCCTGTCAGGCGCGACCACATCGATCACATCCTGCTCCAGCGCTTCCTCCGCAGTCAGCGATAACCCTTCTGTCACGAACTTCTCCGCGACCTCTGTAGATCGGTTTCGGTTCTCCGCGATCCCACGCATCCTGGCTGCGTACGCATTAACAGTTTTGTTCTCAACCGGTGTTGTGCCTGTCGGCGTTATCGCAATCGGTGTTGCCGCTCCTGTGGCTGTACCGGGCGCCATTGCAGCGATATGCCCTGAGAGAAGGATGAATGCACCGGCAGAGAACGCACGCTCGCCCTGTGGCACAAACGTGATCACAGGCACCTCCGAACGCTCGATCTCTGATACGATCCCTTCCATCGAGTCGACAAGCCCGCCTGGAGTGTTTATTTCGATCAGCACCGCGGCAGCACTGATATCGGTTGCGTGATCGATGCCGCGGGCGATCTCCATCTCAGTGCCTGCTGTGATCATGTCGTCCACCTCGATCACATAGATCACTGGCTCTGACGCGCTACATGCCGGCGCCATGATGGAGAACGCCAGCAGCAGGAGCGTTAGAAGGATTGGGATACGTTTCATCGCAATCCCATTCTTCCTTCCCATCTCTCTTTATTTATTCTCTTTATTGAACCCAAGCGCGCCCATCACCTCTATCGGCAGCGGAATCACAACGGTCGTCGCCTTCTCCTCAGTCGCATCCTTGATCGTCTGGAGCGTCCGGATGTAGAGTGCTCCTGGTTGTTCGTTCAGCACCCTTGCAGCATCCGCAAGTTTGAGTGATGCCTGCATCTCTCCTTCTGCGTTGATGATCCGTGCCCTACGGTCCCTCTCTGCCTCTGCCTGCGAAGCCATCGCACGCTGCATCGCCTCTGGCAGTTCGACATCCTTGATCTCAACTGCTGAAACCTTGATCCCCCATGGATCAGTCGACTCATCGATGATCTCCTGCAGCCGCTTGTTGATCTTATCCCGCTCTGAAAGAACCTCATCAAGTTCCACCTGCCCGATCACACCACGAAGCGTCGTGAGTGCCATCTGCGCGGTTGCGGTCGGATAGTGCTCAACCTGCACCACTGCTTTGCTCGGATCCATCACCCGGTAGTACACCACAGCATTCACCCGTGAGGTCACGTTATCCCTTGTGATAACCTCCTGTGGCGGGATATCGAGCACGATCGTCCTGAGATCGATCTTCTTCATCGTCTCGAGTATCGGGATTATGAAGAAGAGTCCCGGTCCTCTTGCACCGACCAGTCGCCCGAGCCGGAATATCACGCCACGCTCGTACTCCTGAACGATCTTTACAGCGCTTGCAAGCACAAACAGCACTATAATCACTACTGGTATCAAATATTGTTCCATAATATCACCCGATGAAAAATGGCGTTTGCGCCTTATAAGGATTTGTGCGTGATAGCACTCGCAAAAACTTTTTGATATATATGAAATACATGAGATTACAATAAAGGAGTATCCATGAAGATCCTGATCATCGGCGGCACAGGCGAACTCGGGCAGTGGTTCACGAGATTCTTCCAGCGCCTCCATCATACGGTTGCGGTCTGGGGCAAAAGCGGCAAGGTCGAGATAGCTTACGCGTTGGGCGCTACGTATGCCCACGATCTGGATGCCGCGATCCATGAGAACGATATCGTTGTGATCTCGGTTCCCATCGATGTAACAGAGGATACGATCAAAGAGATTGCTCCGAAGATGAATCGCGGGAGTCTTCTCATGGATATGACCTCGATAAAGAAGATACCGCTTGTTGCGATGGAGAAGTGCGCCCCCGATGGCGTCGAGGTGATCGGGACGCATCCGATGTTCGGCCCGAGCATCCCTGATATCCGCGGGCAGACTGTGATGATCACGCCATCAAGCAGATGCGAACGGTGGCTTCCGGTCTTGACCGATCTCTTCGAGGGCGAGGGTGCAAACGTCGAGATTGTTGATGCCGACACGCACGACCGGGTCATGGCAGTGGTGCAGGGGCTCACGCATTTCGCATACATAAGCATCGGATCCACGCTCACGAGTCTCGACTTCGAAGTCTCCCTGTCGAGAAGGTTCATGAGCCCTGTGTACGAGATTATGCTCGATTTCGTCGGGCGGATACTCGGTCAGAACCCGCACCTGTACGCGATGATCCAGATGAACAATTCCCGGATCGCAGAGGTGCATGAGGCGTTCATCGCCGAGTGCATGCGGCTTTCGGAGATAGTCCAGGACGGTTCCGTGGACGATTTTACAGATCTGATGAAGAATGCGGCATCTCACTTCGGGGATACGGAATCCGCTCTGAGACGATCTGATAAACTGATCAATACGAAGATCACAGAGCTTGAGGAACTGATCGGGTCGATAGGACACGAGAGCGGCGTGCTGCACCTTCGTTCCGGTGTTATGCATCTTGGCGCCATCACAAAGGTCTCCCCGAGAACCATTGTCATGGAAGAGGGGAAGAGATCTGTTGAATTAAAGATCGAAAACATAAGACTGCTCAGCCGGGCAGAGTTGCAGGACTGGAAACTTGGAAATCTGCGCAGGTTTACGCGGGATATCTCGGTTATACTGCCTGACCGCGCAGACCCCTTCGTGATCTGTGATGTGATATCGAGATGCGATGGCGTGGTCGTCGCAGATGTCATCGATCGGTACGATCCGAGACGGAGCGCAACTTTTCGGATCGAGATTCCTGGCGACTGTGACCTTGACAGTGTCGAGGGCGGGGTCGAAGCGGTTCTTTCCGGTATCGGGTGCGTGCGACGCGGAGAGTCTGCAAGATGAGCTGCCCCGGAACGCCCGGAACTCTGGCTACCCAAAGATTGCCCCAAAGATACTCTCGTTCAAAGAAAAATATCGCAGCCCGGAGGTTTGGGCTGCGTCCACGTTTATAGGACCCCAGTACAAAACCTACACGAACGGATTTCTTAGAAAGACTGTAAAACATGTATTGGTGTGACATTGTCATATACATCGTTGTGAAATGAATACCATGATAATGTCACGATAGTGCTATAATCATGCTACTGCTTGACCGCCGCTGATGATAATTCCGGATCACCGCTCCGAAATCGGCGGCGCATAGTCGAGAACCGTACCGTACGCCTCTTTGATCCTCATCGTCGCAACGATGCCAGCGTACCGCCCATGCAAAAGCCCGTCTGCTATCACCGCACCGCCCTGTGCGGATTCTTTCGCAATTTTAGCACCGGAAAATCCTTTTAACAATCGAGCAGGGGAAACCATATCCAATCGTTCGATCAACTCACCTCTAATTTCCGGAATCCTTGATAGTCTGCCTGATAGTAGTACCTCTTCCGGCGCCAGAGCGGCTGTGAGTGCAAGAACGTTCTTGACCGCGCCCTCGATAAGCGCGCTCCGTGCATCATCGTGCATGGCAAGGTCCTCTGGCGCAATATCGCTTCCGGTTAGGAAACGCGCGCCCCGGCTGATCATAAACTCCTTTCCGAACCTGCCGAGGAGGTATGCAAGTTCGCCGTCGATCGCACCCATCGAAAGAAATCCGATGCTGCCACTGCTTCCGCCGATACCGTCCACAACCCTTCCGGAATCGACAGCGATGGCGGCGGTGTGTGCGAATCCGACCT
Organism: Methanobacteriota archaeon; assembly: GCA_034658575.1. Taxonomy (GTDB): domain Archaea; phylum Halobacteriota; class Methanosarcinia; order Methanosarcinales; family Methanogasteraceae; genus Methanogaster_A. The sequence goes on along the minus strand of JAYEFK010000241.1, from coordinate 9,425 downwards.
CCAGCAGTATAAACGAGGTCCGGGCATAGTCGATGCCAGAGCTTGCCGCCTGATCCTGCACTGCAAGCGCGCACGAGCATAACTTATCAGGAGTGCCCATATCGATCCTGTTGACCTTTCGGTAGGAGGGGACTGTTGGCAGGTGTATGACTCCCGGGATTGCGTATACCGGCAGATTGTGCTCTTTTAACGTCTCGATGAACCTGCGCATCCCGAGTATCGACCTGTTATCGTCATTCCTGCGAAGCGACATCAGGAAAATATCGCGCCGCGTTATATCAGAGATTTTTTTGATAGGGATCCCGTACCCTGAGGGTCCGATGATGAGTTCGGGCTCGGTCGTTTTTAGCAGATCGATGACCGATTCCGGGTCGGACGCGATCTCCTTCGTTGGTATCGATAGATCGAGGCTAACCTTCTCGCCGTCCAGTCCAAAGAAGTCGAAACTCTTTGTGCCCGGATCGATTCCGATGACGCGTGTCATAATGTTGGGATGGCTGCTCTGGTGTATAAACTTTATACCATGAAACCGTTGATATCATCAGATGAAGCGCGTATCTGCAATCGAGGCAATCGCTCTGGAACTGGCGGATGAGCTTGTGATCTGCAATCTCGGTTACCCGAGCAGGGAACTGTATGCGCTAAAGGATAAGGCGACGCATTTCTACATGCTCGGTTCGATGGGGCTTGCATCATCGATCGGGCTTGGGCTGGCGCTGGCGCAGCCGCGCAAGGTCGTGGTTCTTGATGGCGACGGTTCGCTTTTGATGAACCTCGGATCGCTTGCGACCATCGCAAACCATGCGCCCGGGAACTATCTGCTCGTCGTTCTCGATAACCAGTGCTATGGCTCGACCGGGTGCCAGTTGACCGCCACATCGCGTGCGGCTGATCTGGCAGCGATCGCAACCGGCGCGGGGGTGCGTGATGTTCGGAGAGCATCGACGATAGAGGGGGTGCGATCTGGCATGCATGGCTCGGGCGTGCTCGTGGTAACGGTCGATCCGGGGAACGCTGATGTGCCGATCATCGATATGGAGCCTGTGGAGATCAAAAGGAGATTTATGCGGGGGATATCCGGAGGATATCCGGGGTTTGAGATGGCGCAGCGATGAGGCACCTGGATTTTAAACGCTTAAGACTTCCAAAGGGATATCCTTATTCACCGTAACTACTCAGGTATCTAAACCACTATTGGGGACTTCACGAGACCAATCAGCATACAGGAGTAGTTACCGATTTTTTGAATTTGGGTTATTAGATATAAAGTAGTACACTACCGATGGTTCGGCTTTGGGACAATATTATTCGACCGCCCGCCGGGCGACGAAGCGCGAGCGGGCAAGTGGTCCCGGCTGCATTCATCTCTGTTCGATTCGCGGTATTTGTGCAGACACGAGTAGCTAACACCATACGAACTCATATCACGAGAGATTCTGGTATTTCCAGAAAATAATAAAATACTCGATTTCAAGACGCTGCATGGACTATAAACTCATATTAACACGACTGCACAACAATAGACGACGCAACAGCCTCGATTTCTGATCGAATCAATACTCAACAACCTCGATCAGTCGCGCTCCCGCAATCCCAACCACCTGCGTCCGCACAGATTCGACCGACTGCGCCACCATCTGCCCGGTGCCGCCGAATAACCGGTCCCGCACTATATCCCCAACGATATCATCATACCCGGGTTTGACCCTTAATACGACAGACATGGGAAGGATGTTTGTATCGGAGAGCACGCCGTCGAGATCCATGTCTGTGATGCCGATTACAGGGATGCCGAGCCGGCAGAGGAGGTCGCCGGCAATAGCGGTCGTATCGTCCCCAACCGTGACCGCAATATCCGCATCTTCAGCAAGTTCGAATGTTGATTCGGCATCGTGATCGATCAGCACAACCCGCAGATCGCCGCTCTTCTCTTTCGCGTCCACCCTGCCGACCCTCACCTTGTGTTTCGTCCGCCTGATCGAGCCGGTTCTCACAAGCGCGCTTTTAAGATCAATTCTTTTGAGTTTCTCGATGCCATGCTCCTTTATCCTTGTGCCGGTGATGTCCACGATCCGGCAATCGTCTACAACTATCTCAACGTCTCTCGATACAGCGGTTCCAACAACGATCCCGTTTATCCGGATAGTCTCTCCAGGCATGACGTTGTGAATGCGCCGGTGCGTAAGCCCGTCCTCGGTGCGCACCAGCCGGACATTCTGTGCTGGCGGTGGCATCCGGATCGGAAGATCCATGATCCGGGCGATCGCTTCCGCCCACTCTGTCGCGCCATTCCACGGGACAACCGCACCGTCCCTCACATGGCATTCGATCTGGATGATCGGTATCTCCGGCTTCGTACGTGATACAACGATCCTGCCAAATGCGATCCCGCTATCGGTGGTTTTTCCGCAATTTAACACTATAACGGCATCTGCCCATGAAAGAGATTCGATTGTCGCGCTTGGACATATATTTGTGCTGATATCGACCCGCTTCTCAAGGAAAGCGTCGATGGCAGCGGCGCGCCCCATAGTCCCGCAAAGCATCGCTGTGACTGTGTAGTGCTTCTGCAACACATCCAGTACGTGGCGCGCACCGCCCGAGTCGATGACCTCAGGACCGTGGATAACAACACCGATATCCTGTTTCATCCACCGCTCTCGCACAGTTCCGCTTCCAGTATCTGCTGGACATTGTTGATACTGTCCATTTTGCGCTCTTCCGCTCTCTTCAGTTCCTCGAGTGTCAGTTCCTTATCCCATTCTTTCTGTTCAAATTCTTCTCCAAGAACTTCGAGTGCGCTTGCTTTGTACCAGAGACCTGTGCTATCGACGCGTGCCCATATTTCGTGGTCTCGCTCCTGGATCCTTTTTACCTTGCCGACCGTGCCGGTGCCGGCGTATCGAACTGTGCTGCCGACTGTGACGCCATCGCCATTCGTACTATCTCCGTTCGTACTATCT
>JAYEFK010000241.1:0-6362 GCA_034658575.1 Methanobacteriota archaeon | reverse complement strand
TGCCCATATTTCGTGGTCTCGCTCCTGGATCCTTTTTACCTTGCCGACCGTGCCGGTGCCGGCGTATCGAACTGTGCTGCCGACTGTGACGCCATCGCCATTCGTACTATCTCCGTTCGTACTATCTCCGTTCGTACTATCTGCGTCCATAGTTCTACATCCTCGACTTTCGCATATCAATCTTACTGAGGTCGATGTTCTGCAGTTGCACACCGGCATTCACTCCAGTGATCCGCATCCCATCAAACTCTTCCATTCCGCACAATACATCCTGCTCCGGGTGCGTCCCGGGCATGATGCCGCAATCGATGGTGGTCTCCCTGCCAGCCGACACAACCATCCTCAACCTGCCGGATGCCGGGTGATTCTTCGAAAGAACGATCAGCGGAGAGCCGATCTCCCTTACGAGATACAACATGCACCTGATCCCTTCGATCATCCGCTCATCCGTTCCAAATCCGGATGCAACGAAGAGATCGTCATCTTCCGTGAACAACACGATCTCATCATCCTCGGTCTCGATGAACCACGAACCAGCACCCGCTTTCACGATGCCGATCACGCTGTCCCTGCCGCAGAGATAGAGAATCTCGTCGAAATCAACCGCGATCGTCCTGCCAGGATCAGTTGAGCTTTTTGACATTGCTCGATCTACATGAGGGGCACGTCACGCGTCTTCCGATCCCTTTGAATTTGTTGTTACAATCCATGCATTCATACTCATTCGGAGTAAGCCTGCTCACATCAATATTGGTAACATCGCCAACACTGCACATGTTTTCGCCTCCTTACGGTTTGTGTACCACTTGGGGGTCAGGTATTACTTATAATTTCCCCCATGGAGACTCCGGAGTTTTCTTAGGGATTGGCAGAGTTCAGCCGGGAGAGTCTTTCCTTTCCACCATGGGTTCGGTTCGGAGGCACTGATCCCTCCGAAAGGTTGAAATATGTATACTACAAATAAACTATGCTTTTGGTGATTATATGGAGAGAAAAACGTCTTCTAACATAACAAGTACCACTATTGAGGATGACACAGGATATCAGAGCACGCTGGCTTTCATCCTGCTCACTGATGTGGTTGATGGTAGTTCTATCTACAAAGATATGAACCGTCTCAGCGATAATGAACTCAATGAGAAAATCAAGAATGTGATCAGGTACACATTCCGGAGGCGGGTGCTGGATGAACTGTACGGCACAGAGGTCGGGGCAGGCGATCTCGCAGAGGGCGCGGAGGGGTTGTCAGACAAGCGGTGGAATGCTGTTCTAAAGCGGTCAGATCTCAAATGGGACGAATATCGTGAGTATGTGTATAAGTTTGAGAAGGATAAGTGCAAAGGATTCTTCGTATCTGACAAAGGGGCAGAAGTGGATATGTTCTTTGCAGAATACACAGACAAGGTGCATTCCGACAGTGGCGCATTGATATACACAAAGGATGGTAGAAAAATACCGCTCTCGTCCGGTCTTCTGCATCGAATCGATACGATCTTTGAGATAGGAGAGAAACCCGGAGTATCACTCACCGAACGGATGAAGAAGAAGAGTTTCGAGGAACATGCGAAGCGTGCCGAACGCGACCTTTATGAGAAATAAATTACATAAGGAGATATAATGAAACTGGAACTACAAAACATTGGCGGATTTACAGGAGTCCATGAATTTGAACTTAAAAAAGGAATCAACCGCATCACTGCACCGAATGCCAAGGGAAAATCGAGTTTGCTGCGGGGGATACAGTGTCTTGCCAGCGATAATGAAATCGTATTTAGCGATACCCTAAACGACGATAGCGATACCGGTCATGTCAAACTTGGCGATGAGTATATACGCCATCTCAGGCGCGCAAATGATGCAGTGCAAGCAGATCCGGCGGATCACACATTCTTCGATGAGCTGGATCACGACTGGAGGAATGCGGAGAAGATCGCATTCTTCACGCCAAAGAGCAGGGTAGTTCTTGAGATCGACCAGAACGCATTTGATGTGCTTCGGTTCGTCAACAGTATCAGTGGAGCCGAGGAAATTGAGTCCGATATCCGCCGGAAAGAAGCCCAGTTAGAAGAGAAGAAGAGAGAACTCGAGGAGTACATCGAAAATCTCACCACCGCCCAGAAACTCGATGCCGAGGTCGGGACGATGCGGGGCGAGATCCAGAAACTGCAAGGAGAGGTGCAGGAACTGGAAGGCGCGATCGAGAAAGAGACCGGGACAAGGGATCTCACAAAAGTTGGTGAAGACATCGCTGCTAAGAAGCAGGAGATTCTTGACCTCGAGGAACGACTCAGAAGCCGGGAAGGAGAGGTGAAGCGGTATCAGGACCAATATGAGAAGGCTCGTGCACTGTATGAACGACTCGATGAGGATATCGCCGATTTTGAACAGAGATCTGAAACCGAAAGCGTCGAAGAGTTCACTAAAAGGCTCAGCAAGCATGAACGGAAGAGAAAAGACTTAAAGAATAAGAAGGATGAGCTCGATGACCTGTACGGTGTGGTTGATAAAGCGTACAAGGTATTCAGCGATTCCGAACGAGCGCCAGCACCAGAGAGCATAAAGGATGAGCCGCTCCTCAACAAAGCAAGTGTGTTGCTTGGAAACCCAGGCGAATGCCCAGTATGCCGCGGCGGTGCAGTTCGTAACACGCTTGATGATAGGCGGAAGGAACTGAAAGAGTGTGCTACAGACTTTGCGAAGGCGATACGTGGCGAAGAAGAGGAGATGAAAGTCATAAAGGCGGACATCAGGGAACTTCATGACCGGATCGAGGGGATCAATGCGAAGAGGCGGGAACGCGATAAAGCAAAACGTGATTCCAACGACCTTCTCAAGGAACTGGATGACCGGAAAAATCTGCGTGATGGCGTCGATGAGGAGATAGCAGAGAAGGAACACGAACGCGAGATTCTCGAACAGCAATATGATGCTGCTGCAAAGACGGTGCGCATCGAGAGCAGGGACCAGCTCAACAAGGTGCGTGAAAAGATCGGAGGTTACGAAAACGAGATCCGGAACAACCAGAATGATATGGACCGGCTCACCCGTGAGATACCAGACTATACGAGCGGAGAGTCACTTGAGGACTATGCGACGAAGAAGCGGTTGGGACTCGATGATCTGCGGCTGAAGATCGAGGAACTGAAGGATGGATGGGAGCACGAGGTATTCGGAGCAGTGGATCTCTTCAATAAAAACATCAATGACATCTATAAGGAGATGGGATTCACAACCTTCCGCGACATCAAGATCACAAAGGAGATCCTGCGGGGCAGGCTGACTTCGCTCGATGCGGTCGTGGAACATGCGAGCGGAAAGAAGCAGTCGCTCTCAAGTCTCAGTAAAGCGGAACAGTTGACGCTCGGTCTTGTCTTCCAGATCTCTGCGAAGGAGAATTATATCTCCAATTTCCCATTCTTCGTGATCGATGACAATATGAACACCTTTGATCCGGACAGGTCAAGGTCGATCATGGAGTACCTGTCAGACAAGGCAGAATATGTTCTCGTCTCCAGACCAGTGCCGCCAAGCGAGCAGGGAGATCTTTCGATCGAGTACGGTTTCAATTAAAGAAAGTTTCGTGAGGGAATCCCCGGAGAGATTCGGGGATGCTGTTTTTATTTTTTTTTATTTACGAAAAAGTATATCGCCAGCCCCACCCGAAGGGCAGTTTTTACTCGATTTTTTGTGAAAAAATCGTCCATATCTTGATATATCATGCAAGCCCAGAATCTTTCGATGGCAGTACGCGATACAAACCTCACCGAAAGGCAGATGCTGGTGCTGCGACTGCGAAATGACGGTCGTTCGCAGGAGGAGATCGCATCCGGGTTGGGCACGACGAAGCAGAACATCTCTGCCATCGAAAAGATGGCACGGAAGAACATAGAGCAGGCTGAAAATACCATAAAATTTATAAAAACACTCGATGCGCCTGTATGGTTCGAGGTAGCAGTGGGGACGCGCCTTGGCGATCTGGTCGGGATGATCTACAAAAGAGCCGATTCCGAGAACCTGGGTGTGCATGTGCGGTATGACGGAGTTGCACTTGCATCAAGAATTCGGGATCTCGCGGAGAAGCAGATACGGCACAGGGTGGTGGTGATCGGTTTCGAGGTCGGTATAACCGGAAACGGAGATGTGCTGGTGCGATAGCGACTTTCGAGAACCAAAAACAATAAATGGCACGGCTGGTATGTCTATGCAAGTAACAGCGGGTGAACAAAATGCAAGAATTCATAGAAAAACCAGCAACGATTGTACCGACCCCGAACCTGCAGGACTACGACGAGACGCATAAAACCTTCCGGTGGCAGGATGCGTACGAGAAGGTTGAATGGTTCGAAGATGGCAGGTTAAATGCTGCATGTAGCGCAGTGGACCGGCACGCCAGATCATGGCGGAAGGATAAGATTGCATTGTACTGGCAGGGGGATGATAAAGCTTCTGAATACACGTTTCGCGAACTCTCCAATCTTTCGAACAAATTTGCCAATCTTTTAACAGCAGCAGGCATCGAGAAGGGGGACCGTGTATTCATATTCCTGCCGAGAATTCCTGAACTCTACGTGAGTTTTCTCGGCATCTTAAAGACCGGCGCGATCGCCGGCACCATGTTCTCTGCATTCGGACCCGAAGGGCTGTACGACCGTCTGCATGACAGCGGTGCACGATACCTGATCACCGATTCGGAACTGAAAAGCCGGGTGTACGAGATAAAAGACGATCTTCCTGACCTCGAACAGATAATCATCGTGGATGAGACCGATGTTCGGGGTGGCGAGATCAGTTACCCAACAGAGATGGAAAAAGCATCCAGTACGTTCGATGCTGCGAGGATGTTGCCGGATGATCCGGCATTTATGCTGTACACGTCCGGAACCACTGGAAAGCCGAAAGGTGTGGTGCATCGGCATCTCGCAATTGTTGCACAACACGCGACCACCGAATGGGTGCTCGATCTCCATGAGGATGACATCTACTGGTGCACGGCGGACCCGGGCTGGGTCACAGGGATCTCGTACGGGATGCTCGGACCGTGGTCGTGCGGCGCATCGATCGTGGTTCACGGCGGGAGATTTGACCCTGAGGCGTGGTACTCGATGATCGAGCAGTACAAGGTGACGGTCTGGTACAGCGCGCCCACCGCTTTTCGGATGCTGATGCGAGCTGCCGATGCGCACAAAAACCACGATCTTGGCAGTCTCAGGCATATCTGCAGCGTCGGCGAGCCGCTGAATGCCGAGATCGTGCACTGGGGCGTCCGGACATTCGGGATGCCGATCCATGACAACTTCTGGCAGACCGAGACCGGCGGCATCCTGATCGCCAATTATCCGTCGATGCCGATAAAACCCGGATGGATGGGAAAGCCGATACCGGGGATCACCGCCGCTATCGTGGATGACGAGGGAAATACAGTCCCGCGCGGCGTCGAAGGAAATCTCGCAATCACGCCTGCGTTTCCATCGATGATGCTTGAGATCTGGAAGAATCCTGCAAAGTACGCAGAGTATTTCATGGAGGGCTGGTATCTCACTGGCGATCGGGCAGTGCAGCACGAAGACGGCTACTTCTTGTTCATAGGGAGAGTGGATGATGTGATCATGACTGCTGGCGAGCGGGTCGGTCCGTTCGAGGTGGAATCTGCATTGATCGAACATCCCGCGATCGTTGAGGCTGGTGTTATCGGTAAGCCAGACCAGTTGCGCGGCGAGATCATCAAGGCGTTTGTCGTGCTTGCTCCGGGTTATGCGCCGTCCGATGATCTGGAAACCGATGTCAGGAAGTTTGTGAAGGCTAAATTGGCAGGACACGCATATCCGCGGGAGTTTGAGGTTGTGGAGACGCTTCCGAAGACGAGGAGCGGCAAGATCGTGCGAAGGATGCTAAGGGCGGAGGAACTTGGGCTTCCGCTCGGGGATGTGTCGACGCTGGAGGAGTGAGAGGTGAGTCGGGGGGTGTGTACCCCCGATGATCTCGTTTTTTGTCCGGGCTACTTCCTGGCAGGGGATCATGCACATTACACATTGACAATTACAAATGATCCTTACAAACCAAAAAATTTAAGTATTACAAAAACATATTACATTTCATGGAGTCAAGTATAACATTCCCAACCGCCTTCGACCCGAAGTTTGAGAAATCGGCAGAATTGATCGCGTATCTGACAAACGGGATTGCTTATAGGGATAATGGAGATATCCACGTAGCAGACAAGTCCGAGCTGAATAATATCATTGCTGAAAAATACGAACAGAAGGATTTCATCGGTGCGAGTGAGATTCTTGAAGTTGCAAAAAAGACGTTCGAGACAACATCTGAAGAACTTGCAGAACGTGTGTCGAGATCGATCAGAGTAC
>JAYEFK010000240.1:0-12763 GCA_034658575.1 Methanobacteriota archaeon | reverse complement strand
ATCGCTACCGTCCAGTCGTAAGACATGATCGATTTGACGCTGAAATGCCCTGAACCGATGCCACCTTCCTGCACAGGAGACGGTGTATTGATCTTTAATTTGACGCCGAGCCGTGCGCCCGGTTTCTCCCACCATGGCGGGAGAAGGACTCCGAAACCGTTCTGTTCAAGAAGAGGGGCAAACTCCCGCAGGAAGGAATACGCCTGCCCCGCACTCATATCAAACCCCACAGGGCGTGCATCCTGCAAACTCTTCTCGATTGGGGGGTATGTCTGAGAAGCTCTGCCAAGGTCGGCAAGCAACTGCTCCTGCGGGTTTTTGAACTTTCGTTTGAGAAACGTGAGCGTTTCCGACCGTGTCTTCCATACCTTATCCGCAGGGATCAGCAGACTCGGATCGTCCTTCGCCTGGAGGAAGAAACCGAGACTCCACATATTCCAGTCCCGCTCTTGATCCCTGTATCGAGTTTCATCGCCACCACCACTCCCACCACCATCTTCATCATCATAATCGCCACCCTCCATCGCTTCATACTCCTCCTCATCAGGATCCGGTGGCGCATCGAGCCTGAAACACGTGCGGAATGGCGCAGATGGCATGGCTGGCTGGAGCCCGGTGAGCCACCCCTCTAACTCTCCCGAGAATGCTGCCACATCCTCGATCGGGGCATCGATCGCGGGATCCCAGGTTGACAGTGCCGATAGGAACCGCTCCGGCATCGGGGTGATTTTGGGGCGGCGACCGCGGCGGGGCGGGATCAGTGATATAGACTCAAGGCTCCTGCGCACGAACACGTCAACGGTTCGGTCGATGAAACTCCGAATCATGAGCCGTGGCGGTGTATCCTGTGCGCATGGGCTGCCATCTTTCCAGATGATGAGTGCCCGGCAGTATGCGGGCATCGCATCTGCGAGTGTGTGCATCCGTTCCACGTCATCTCCAGCGATCACCGCGGTCCAGACCGCGACATTCTCTCTGATTGTGGGTATGAACTGTTCTTCCGTGATAAGCGCAAGCGAGAATAGGGCTGCTTCGGTCCAGAACCGAAGCGAACTTCCAAAGGCGGTGCCGCGGTGTGGGCGGGCTGGTAGATCGAGTAAGAGATCAAACGCGCCCCCCGGGTCAAATATTAGCGTCTCGACATTCCAGCCGGCAAGCGCGGTCGCGTTCCCGTGGTCGTACTCCTCCTCCCGGACAAGCCACGGCGATGGCAGCGGACCTCTCTGTGTCGAGGGGAGGAGAAGCGGCACCGTCCCGATTCCGGACGGGGTATGCCCGAAGTTGCTTTCGACGATCTCACTCAGCATATCGGCAGGAAGCGAGAATGGGTGAGTCCTTGGCTTTGGATTTTTTGGCGGTCTTCCGCGGCGGGGCGGGGCGGTCAGTGGCAGCGCGGATGCCTCCGCCCATAAGCACAGTTCATCGCCGTTCCAGATTGCATGTAAGACCTGCATTATGCGCACTCCTTTCGATAGGTATACTGATGGTAATCTGATCTTCTCGTCATAAACCTGATCCGGATGACCGCTCTCAAGTCAGGTAACCGCACAAATAAGGAACTGTCACAAAATAACCCAAGTCAGGTTAAACCTCCTTACCAAAAAACCACATCGTTGGACCATACGTGGGAATCCGGGTAAGTCACTCCCTGTCCGCATCCGACAGTTCTAGCATCTTATCTAGCAGCTTATCTAAGGTCGTATCGTCCGGCTCAGTCATAGCGATCCCCTTCAGCGCATCAATTATTGCATTCTGCTTCAACATCCAATCATAGTCAGCCCTCATCCTAAAATTTTTTAAAACGCTGTACGCACGATTGACCTCTGGTGTCCGTTCCAATCCCTTGTACACATTCCTGATAAATCTCTCTGCTTCTCGTTTATCCTCTGGAATCGAATCCCTGTCGATGGTCAACACATCGTAAAACGTTTTATCGCCGATGTAGTCTACCCAATCAATGTGTTCATTCATAATCAGGTCCTGCTTGTTTACGCCTTCATAACATCTAAGCGCCACCAGATACGAGCGATCGTCCCCCTTCCACACTGGTTTACTGCTTTCGCCGCCCATCAGATAATCCACCGGCAGAATTTCATCCGCCCTGCAAAGCATAAAATCGTATTCGAACCTCAACTGCGGATTGTTCAGTACACTACAGACGTCTTCTACCAATCTCTTGTCCACACCATCATTTTTACATTGCACTACTTCCTCCGGCTTCAATTTCACCTGATCCACACCAAGAAGCTCGTAGAACGTAGGTGCACCGAGGTGATAGAGGTTAAGCCATGCACCGCGATGCTTCATAAGGTAATTCACTGTAGCATAATCTTTCTCATCTTCTATCCATTCATCATGCTCTTCTACCAGCTCCCGCTTATCTTTCGCACTGTATCCCTGCATGAGCTTCAGAAAAAGGCGCAAAATCTCCTCATAGTCGGAACGCTTTTTCCTGTCGCTTAACGTCTCGCAGGCTCTTTCGATCACATCATCAGGATACGTGGAGTGTTCGATCTTTCGCTGGTATGCCTCCTTGATCACATCAGGCGGGTCGTTCTTCGAGACACAGAGCACGCAATAATACGTTGGAACCCCTAACAGGAGATCCTCGATGCAGTCTGAATACTGTTCTTCAAAACTTTCCATTCTTTTTCCATGCCCTATCAGCCGCGAAAAATCCACATATCGCGTCGGGAATTTCCAATACGGGTCGTCACAGGCGAAGAGCTGCATCCACTCGTTATATGCCAGCTCCTCTTCCGAGATCTCTGCCTTCTTCGCCTTTGACTTCTTTGCTTTTCTCATTTTAATTCCAGCGTCGAACCGTCTGTTATATCCAGGTCCCGGACCAGGGATTCATCATCGAGCGCTTCATCATCGTAGAAGATGCCCATCCCTTCACTCAAGATACCTTTCTTCATAAGGTCCCGCCTCACATCATGGATAGTCGCGCTTGGATTGAGGTAATAGTCCAGAACATCCCGTGTATCGATATTTTCAACCGTTACTTCGATTGCGTATGTATTTAGCATCTTTCGCATCCACTTGTTTTTTTCTCTCTTTGTGAGCCTGCCTACAGCCTCCATCTTCACGGTCCGCTCATTGCCAGAGTCATGATCCTTTGCAGTTACATGCAAGATGCCAAACTCCTCCCCGATCGCAAAAGTGACATCGATCTCCGATTCGCCCACGGGTTTTGGCTCAATATCTATCCAGAACTCGCCAAGATAGCCACCCTCCTCCGGATACAGGCTCTCTCCCTGGTACACCTCGATTATCACCTCGTCCCCATAATCTCCTGCGTTCGTAAACGGCTTCGCCTGTATGACCGGAATCTTTGTGTTCCTTGAAATGATCTTTGAAACAGTCCCGTCTGCAACTGAAACTCCGATAGAACGGGAGGCGACATCACTTATCTCAACAGGTCGTCTTATCGTTCCGGATATTCCTTTTTCCCCCTCTTTTTCCCTGCCTTTCTCATCATTCTCTTTGACGCCGTCTTTCAGGGTAGCAACCGCCGCTCCGAGCGAGACCACCTCGATCGGGTCGATCTTGTGCTCTGGTTCCTTGCCAAAGAAGTCGCGCACAAACTCCTGCACCGCGGGTATGTACGTGGTCCCGCCAACCATGAGTATATTATCGATCTCGTCCGGATGAAGCGCAGCATCGTCGAGCGCTTGTTTCATCGGATTTCGTGTCCGTTCGATGAAATCGAAGATGAGTTCGTTGAATTCCTGCCTTGTCAGGGTGTAGCTAAACGTAATTGGCGAGCCCTGCTTGCTCTTACTCAGGTATGGTAAATTGATGGTCGCGCGCTCTTTATCAGACAGTTCGATCTTCACACGCTCGGCTTCTTCCCGGACCGACTGAAGCACTGATCTATCTCCATTCTTCTTACTTCTAAGATCTATTTTGTGCTTTTCTATTATTTTATCGATGATAAACTCCTCGATCCGTGAATCGATGTCATCGCCACCGAGATGGTTGTCGCCACTCGTTGCATCGACATCGTAGAACCCGTCCCCGATCGAGAGGATTGAAACATCGAACGTGCCACCGCCGAAGTCGTAGACAAGGATTCTGCGTTCCTCGCCTTCATCCTCAAATCCGAACGCTAGTGCGGCGGCGGTCGGCTCGTTTAGGATCCCGCGCACATTCAAGCCCGCGATCTCGCCAGCGTCCTTGACTGCCTGCCGCTGCGAGTCCATGAAATATGCGGGCACCGTTATTATAACGTCCGTGATCTGCGTCCCGATTCGCTTCTCAGCATCGGAGACAAGTTTTTTGATGATGTGCGCTGCCACGTACTCTGGCGGATATGGCTCCTTGCCGATCTGCACCTTGTGGTCGGTGCCCATCTGCCTCTTGATCGACGCAACAGTCCGCTCCGGGCTTGCGATGATGTTACGCTTTGCAGCGCTTCCGACCACAACATCTCCCCCCTCCTTAAAATACACAACAGACGGAGTGACTCGCTCGTTTTCGTTGTTCTCTATGATTGTTGGCTCGTCGAATTCGATGAACGCTATCCCTGAGTTCGTCGTACCGAAATCGATCCCGATTATTTCTCTTTGCATGTTATATCACCTGTTTTCAGCACCAGAATGGTGTGGATATTGTAAATGCGGATTTCTTCTTTTTTTCTTCATCCATATCTTCTCCGACATCTTCTTCTACTTCACTCGTGTCCTCCGCACCTACTTCAATCTCGTTTAGCAGTTCCCCACGCTCTTCTAACAGCGCCTCGTTGTACCGGTGGAGGGCGATGCTTTCGATGACCAATTTATCTTTCCTGCCGTCCAGCTCATCCAGATTCTCGTAAGCGATCTCCAGCACCCTCTCTGTTTCTTCTATCTCTGCTGCCAGCGATTCTTTGCGCTGCACAAGCTCGCGAACCACCTCTGATTCCGCATTTACCAGTTCTTTTGCTTTTTGTAACTCATTTTCTGACATGGACAACTTTTCATCGAGCCCTGCTGTTTTTTGCTCCATCTTTGACTGCTCTTCGATGTTCCATGCTCTTCGTTCGCCCATATCCGTCAATTCATAATTAAGCGCTTCCCTTTTTCCTTCCATCTCATCTATCTGGTTTGACAACTTTCCCCGCTCTTCTGATAGCTCAACGTTATATCTGCCAAGCGCAATGCTCTCAACAACGATCTTATCCTCATTAACCCTCTGTTCATTGAGAGCATCAGTGATGGCGGATAATTGTCTCTTTGATTCCCTGATCTCGGCTTCCAACACTTCTCTGCGTTGTTCTAAATCAAGAACTCCCGATTCTGCTTCTCCTTTTCTTTTTGTCCATTCTTCTTCTATTTTTTTAAATTCATTCTCTCGCCGGTCAAGTTCTTTGACCGAAGTTCTGAGTATTTCCTCGTTACGGACCAATTCACGTGCGCGCTCCCCCAATTTCTGTTCTCTCTCCGCGATCTCCTTCAACTCCACTTCAAGCGACCTCTTCACAAAACGCCGCATAAATCGCGACATCATCGTTCCGGGCTTTGCTTCTCGTGTTCTCTTCCCTCTGTCGGTATCTCCGTCCTGCCCCCCTTCTACAGGTTCGCCGCCGCCTCTGGAGATGATCACCTCAGCCGGTCGGATCAACTCGTTGTTCAGCATATATCCTTTCCGGACAAGGGACAGAATGGTCTTGTCCGGAAGAAGAGGATCTTGCGCGGTCTCTATTGCGGTGTGCAGTTCATCATCGAACCGTTCACCTGCTGATGGTGCGATCGGAACGACCCCTGACGCGTCCAGCAACTGATTGTAGGTCATCTCCATGCTGCTTCGTGTCCCCTCTACCATCCTGTCCACGACCTCGCACTCACCCACCCCCCCGGCGCCCCTCTCATAGCTATATACAGCACGTTCAAGCGTGTCAGCGACGATCAGCAACTGCCGGACCAATTCGCCGGATGTTTTCCTCCGTATCTCTTCGCCTTCGTTTTGAGTCCGCTCTTTGTACCGCACAAAGTCGGATTTCATCTTCTCGGCTTTAACCTTCAGGGATGCGATCAGCTCGTCCTTCTCGTCCATCTCCTTCTTCGAAACCACTATAATCTCGTTTGTCACAGCCTCTCCAGCATCATTCTCTTTGCCATCGTTCCGCATCTTGTAATGATGTGGGCGTGATCGATTTAAATATCTTGCGAGTGTGTGTTTTCAGGGTACTGTCTAAAAATCCAGTGATTTATCACCGCAGAGGGAGCAGAGTTTTAACACCGTTCCAATCATCGCTTTGGTTTTCTGACGCCTCTGAGTTCTCCGCATACTCTGCGGTAAAATTTAATGATATAGTGATTTCACTGGATTTTCCGATTGTGCCGTTTGAACAGTTGCAGCAAGTTGACCAGCCTCACCTCATCAGAACCATCTTCAGGAAAGCACCCATGCTCTTCCTGTTCATCAGGAGTTTCCGGACGACAACAGACGGATGATCCATATCCCCGTATCTCGTGATCAGATCCAGCAACTCATCATCATCCAGCACCCCAATCAGCCGGTTGATCTCGGAATCAGAAAGACGCGCCATCCATCCGTTAATCCTCCTTCCGATCGCAAGTTCCCTCCCGATCCGGGCTCTCCAGAGTTTATCGTATTCGGAGAGCCGCCTGACAGATGTGTCCCCCTCCAGAACAGCGTCTGCTGCTATCTTTCCCGCGATCTTTGCGCACACAGCCCCGGGATACACGCCTCCGCCTGACGTCGGCTTGACCTGCCCCGCGGCATCGCCAACGATCAGCACGCCATCGGCTGCCGTTTGCTGCGGCACACTGATCGGGATCCCACCAAGCGCGATGCCTGCGATTCCGGGAGCGCACTTTCCGGATACGACCGGGTGCTCTGCGATCAGCCGTTTCAGATGAGCATACGCAGACTCATGCCTCACTTCCGATCCCGTGCCCAATGCCGACCCCGACCCCGGTCGGACTGCAAGCCCGATGCGTGCGCTACCGTGGTACGGGATCGCCCATGCAAAGAATCCGGGAGCGCACGATCCAGGGAATATCTCGACAAATTCGGGATCATCGAAGTCGTAGACCGTGCTGACCTGTGCGCCAGAGAGAACCATGTCCGGCGTATCGAGACCAGCCCACCGTGCGATATGGCTCTGTACCCCGTCCGCCCCGATGACCACATCAGCCTCGATCACGTCCGGCTCGCCTTCGATTGCGACGTGGAGAATCCTCCGGTGTTCACGAGTTCCCGTGCCGGTACCGATACCGACCGCCCGCGTGCGCATGAGAATATCTGCGCCTGAACGGATCGCATTCTCTGCGAGCGTGCGGTCAAATATCCGGCGGTCGACCACGTACGCCTTGATCTCGCCTCCCGATATGCGGATCCTGCTCCCGTCGGGCGCACACACAAACGCGCCTGTGATCGGGTGAAACCCCTTGTCTGGAACGACTTCACACTCCCGGATCGCGCTCGTACTCAGCAGACCTGCACACTGCACAGGCGACCCGATGGATGCGTGTTCCTCGATGATTAGTGTTTTCGCTCCGTTTTTTGCGGCGTACTTCGCTGCCAGACAGCCCGCAGGTCCGGCGCCGACCACAACGACATCATAATCCATGTTTGCTCCGGAAATATCCGCGCTAAACTATGCTCCACAACTCCTTAAACGCTTGTAGCCCGACTTCCCCACCCCCTGATCATCAAATGCGCCTCCACCCCTCAACACAAAACCTTATCCCATTCCACAGCAATCCGGTAGATGAGATGATCTTATGGAGAGTGAATTATACAAAAATATCCTGATCGCGACCGACGGCTCAGAGAACACCAAAAAGGCGGTTGACTACGGCATCGAACTTGCCCGCATCGCAGGGGCAGATGTTCACGCTGTATACGTCCTTGATGCAGGTGCGTTTGCAACACTGCCGATGGACGCTGCATGGGAGAGTATGTATGAACTGATACGCATAGAAGGCAATGAGGCTCTGAAGCACGTGGAAGATCAGGGCACGGAATCCGGCGTATCTGTCGAGTGCAGCATTCTGGAAGGGCATCCTGCGAGCGAGATCGTTCTCTATGCACAGGAAAACGAGATCGACCTTATCGTGATGGGCACGCTTGGCAAAACAGGGCTTGATCGAATTCTTGTCGGAAGCGTTGCCACCAGGGTCGTTCACACGTCCACCATTCCGGTGATGATTGTTCACAGCAGCTGAGATTGGGAGTTTCTGAGGCGATTAAGAATACCTTCAGAGAGCTGTTTCTTGAGTTTCATATACTGGGCTCCTGAAATGCCGATCTGATCGAGCACAGCGTCACGCATGAAGCACGGTTTTGTGAGTTTGCAGCACCATATCAGCGTCCCGAAGCATGTGTTATCTCCAAGTTCGAGCGGTGTTCCGCGTGAGAGTTCGACCTTTAAGTCTGCAAACTCCTGCGGCGTCATCCCATACCTGCGGAGCACCCGCATGAGCGCACACCGCTTGACAGGCAGGCAGCAGAACGCGAGTGCCCGATCGTCTCCTCCGCTGCAGATGTGCTTTGGTGCATTGTACCAGCCGGTCTGCTTCTGAAAGGTGGTGACAGAGCGGACAAGGTCATCTATCACTCCTGGAATCTTGGGCACAGCTCGCGCAAGCGAGACCATGTCTGCACCGTATCCGAACATATCCTTTGCGCTTCTGAAATCCGTGACGGAATTGTTGCATATCATAAAGAGATCGGTGGCATTTCTTACCGCCTTGATCGCATTATAGTCAGCGCCATATCCGGGTTCCATGGCATCGATGTGGATCATATCCGCGCCTGCCTCCTCGATCGCTACCGCAAGTTCGCGGTCGTCAACGATTCCGGATCTGGTCTTTACAGAGAGAACAACCCCGGTTTCCTTGATCTTCGAGATGATCGATCCAAGTTTCTGCAAATCGTGAAGAAGAGGTTCGCCCACCCCGATATCTGTCATCTCCGGCTGTCGGCAATGGCAATCGATCTCAAGGATTGCGCCATACTCCTTTGCGAGATGTGCCGTCTCCATTAGCGGCATAATTTCAGCGCTTCTGACGTTGAGTGCGATTGTGGGGGAGTCACCCATCCCTTCCAGGCGATCGAGTTCGCTTCGCAGATGTTTGGTAGGCTCGGGTGTCACAAATTCAGCACGCCCGCGCTCGTTAATGCTCCTTGCTGCCTCGTTTGTCGCATCGTCCAGATTATATCCGCCGATCACGGCAAGCCCTGCGCTCATTGCATGATCCCTGACAAAGTCGATGTTTGTGATGCCTGCCATCGGTGCAAGCGCGATCGGATTTTTGATGTGTGTGTAGCCAACGTGTATGTCAAATTCAGTCAAATAAACGCCTCTGTCTGACGACATCGGGAGATGTGCATATCAAGGTTGTGGTATCGCTGCTACCGCGAGGTGCCGATAACACAGTACCAGTACGGGGGGTGCCTTGACCTCTGCACACATCGTGGCGCCCTTCGCCGCCAATTCGTGCTGTGTGTGCTTCGTCGCAGGCAAGCCGGGCGGCGGGAGCCTCTGCGTTGTGACGTCCCAGGCGGATGCGCCGCCGGGGGTCGCGAAAGATGAGCGGGGGCGGGCAGAGGCGTGTGTGCAGGCGGCGGGCGGCTGTGGACGAGGTGCCACCCATAGCGATCTATGATCGAGACGTCTCTGTTCGCTTAACTTCTTCGCGAAAAATCTGGAACCGTTATCCCTACCATCCGGTGGTGCCTGTACCGCACGATGACATCATTATCCAGGAGTTCTGCATCATCAGCAGCAGTTGGTGATCCAAAACTTATGTAAAGCACGTCTCTGCCGGAATCGTAATCTATATCCAGAGCTTCCACCGTTTTCACCTTTAACATCGCTTCCATAGTACATCCCTCCTGATGATCTTTCCGATCTTTGAAGTAATAAATGCTGTTATCACTTCCCCACCATCTTCGTAGATCACAACCATGTATTTAGCCTTGCCAAACATCATCGGCTCGGACCTCATAGCGATATGTCTGCCAAATTTCCCCTGCACGACATAATCAGAGGAGATTCGACGGCGATACCGATCCTATTCGCCAAATCGAAGTTCTTGAGTTCTGGATGCCGTTTCGCGATATGATCCATTCCAGATCGGGTAAGCGCAACCGTGTTGCCAGATATCGAACGAAAACTCATTGTCGCCACCAGATCACTCCAGCAATTCTTTGTCGCATTTCTCCACCTATTCTGGTATTATGTTTGTGGATTGCTTGTGCTTGTGATGGTATATGGTATATGGTTTGCGGCTCGGGCGCTCTCGCATCTTCGCCACTCCCAGCCGCCTATTCGTGCTGTGTGTGCTTCGTTGCAGGCAAGCCGGGCGCCGCGGACGGATGCGCCGCCGGGAGAGTCGTGGAAGCGAGAACGAGGTGGGGACGGCCTGCCGGGTGCGCAGGCGGCAGGCGGCTGTGGGCATGGGTAGACCGCCTTGTGGGATGTGTATATGGAATCGATCACACGTGCTTTATTTCAGTCCCCCTCTCAAAATAAGCCACTGCTGACAATACTGCAATTGCAGATATTGTTCTGAATCATGGTGGTCTCTTGTCACGCCATAAGCTATGAGCTGCTGGTTCTGATCGCATCGCAGCTCCCCATATTAAGACACGATCCGCCTATTTTATCCACTTCAGCGGTTTATCTATCACACAATATGCAGAAGTCCTACCTCTACTGCTTAATTTAATCCTTGTGGCTCTATGCGCCCCACTTCCTTTTATCACCATCGCCTCATATTTCCGTGCCTGACAGGTTATCACCTCTCCTTCTATGGCATCTCCTTTGTCTCTGCATATCGGCATGAAAACCGCCTATTCTACCTTATCTTCTTTAATTAGTTCCTCAACGATTTCATGGACAATCTTTAAGTCCAATCTTAAGTCATTAGATAGCTCATACATATAAACGTCTTCGTGGCTTTTCAAATAATCTTCGATCATACTTTTAGCCACAGAATAAGAAACATCGTTTAACACTACGATCCTTTCTACAACATCCACCGACTTATTGCCCTTAATTTCTTCAAGTTCCTTTCTCAATTCAACTATCTCATGAACAAGCGCGTATACAATATCACCCATATTTTTCTTGCTCTCAAATACGAACTTCTCATGGCGCATATCCAAGATTTCCCCAAATGTGACTACTTCTTGCATTGTTGGCTCCACCTATACCATCTTGCATATTTAAACTTTCCATCCTTGCCGCCCCCTACCGCCTATTCGTGCTGTGCGTGCTTCGTCGCAGGCGAGCCGGGCGGCGGGGGCATCTGCGTGGTGTCGCTGGTGGCTGCGCCGCCGGGGGAGTCGTGGAAGCGAGAGGGGGCGGGTGGCTGTGGGGTTGTGCTATCTGGATGATTAAATGGTGACGATGCGCAATCCCATCGTTAAACGTTATGCATCTTCAAAACGGATCGTTCGATTTCTCCTGAAACATATCTCAAATTGGTCAAAGACGCCCTCTCTGCCCAAAAGGAATGGAACACCCTCCATTAATGCAATTGCAACTTCAGTATCGAACGTTTTTCCAGCGAGTCGCATTCTGACTCTTTTTACGATTATCGGTAGTTTAGCATCTCCAATTCCCCTTATATCATTGATATCTTCTTCTTCAATATGAATATCCAGTGCTGTTATAAAGGACATCGGAAGCAGTGTGATATCCGCACCTGAATCGATATATGCCAGTACCGACGTCCAACCGAGTTCAGTCTCCACTTCAAATTCTGCAACTGGTCTGCAAATATTGCCAAATAGTCTTGATTGCTCTTTCTGATATGGAAATTCCATCAGATCACCTATAGTATCAGCATATCTTCCTTTGGCACAAACGCCAGAACCGGGTTTTTAGTAGGAAATTTCTTTTTAGCATCCTTCAAGATGGCTATTGCGTTATCACCACTGGCAACAACTTCTGTTCCGATTATCGCGATATGTTTTCCTCTGAATTTCTTTAGTTCATCTGGGAACGATGCAAACCATTTTAGTTCTTCGTGCATTTCTCCACCTCTGGCATAGTGTTCGTGGATTCTTTGTGTTTGTGATGGTATATGGTTTGCGGCTCGGGCGCTCTCGCATCTTCGCCGCCCCCGCCGCCCATTCGTGCCGTGTGTGCGCAGTCGCGGGCGAGCCGGGCGGCGGGGGCATCTGCGCCACGGTGTCGCTGGCGGATGCGCCGCCGGGGATGATCTGTAGAAGAATGAAGGAGCGAGTGGTGCGTCTTCAGAATTAAAACAACTTTCTCACCAGCAAACGAAACGCCATATTCGGACGCTCTAACCGGTTCACCCACTAATCCGCTCGCGACCCCCGACTCAACCACGCAACAATGACAGCACAACTCATCAGATATTCATGTTCAATCGAATTTAGATATTACAAATTCACTATCTTTATAACACACTACATATTTTACTGTTTTAAACCGTTTCCAACTCCAGACGCGAATCTCTTTGCAATCTCCATCTTTAAAAACGGTTGGATCTATTACGATCTCGCTAGTCTTTCTCGATAGATTTATGGGAAGGACATCCATCCAAATACCTTCTCTCACTCTTCGATCGGGAAGATTTTAATCTTTTCGTTTTCCAAACACACCGCAAATTTTTCATCTTCCGAGGGGTATATTTTGCATACCCCTTCCTTCAATTCATTTGGGTCTATCGTTAAAACCATCCTCTTTTGTGGCATCGATTCCATAGATTTGATTACATCAGTCTCGTTATAAAATTTTCGGTGCGTCGGGTCTTCACCGCCCCCCGCC
>JAYEFK010000239.1:9621-12774 GCA_034658575.1 Methanobacteriota archaeon | reverse complement strand
GTAACGCAGACCCCGGACTGAACCGGAAGGACGGCGGAAGAATGAAGAGAACAGACAACCTCGCGGGAATCCAGTTGGCGATGTCGTCAGACTTTGCAGATGCGAAACCGATCGCAGAGAACCGCTCATTTCTGTATCCGACCATCGAGTCGAGCGTGTTCACTGCTTTGTACACAAGAGCGCCGGCAAGCCCAAAGACTGCAAAATAGAGTATCGGCGAGAGGATGCTGTCCACGTAATTCTCAGCGGTCGATTCGATCGCTGCTGATGCGATTTTTGGCTCGTCAAGCCCCCCAGCATCCCTGCTTACGAGCGCGATTAAGTCTTTTCTTGCACTCTCGATATCGTTTTTTGAAAGATCCCTGTAGATCAGGTTTGAAGAACTGACAAGCGACCGTATCGAGAACGTTGATTTCAAGAAATACGCCATCAAGACGATGCCGATGAGACTGTGCCGCTCTGCCAGAAGGGTCAACAGGACGCCTGTGATGGCAGCGCACGATACGCATATCAGCACCAGCACAAGTCCACAGATCCGGTGGTATCTCCTATCAGTCCGCTCGCACCACCCCGATATCCGGTGTATCAGCGTGCCGAGCCAGACCACCGGGTGGGCGGCGTTTGGCATCTCACCTGCTACCAGATCGATCGCAACTGCGAGAACCAGCACCAGTACCGGCACCGGCATCTGAACACCCGGAACATCCATAAATATATTCCACCGTGCCGACATATTAATGTGCCCGCGGATTCGATAAGATGATCATGAACTTTGTGCATGCAAGTGATTTCCATCTCGGATATATGCAGTACGGTCTTTCCGAGCGGTTCAAGGACTTTGCACGCGCTTTCGACCGGGTTGTCGATTATACGATCCGGTCGGATGCGGAATTTCTACTCATTGCCGGAGATCTCTTCCATAAGAGGAATATCAATGCTCCAACGTACATGCAGGCGTTTAAAATCCTTACGAAGCTTGCGGATCGGGGAATTCCAGTGTATGCGATCGAGGGAAACCACGATCTTGCATATCACCGGGATGTGAACAGCTGGATGCAAATTCTCGATGCCCAGGGGATGCTGCGGTTGATACGGATCAAGCCGATGGAACAGATGGAACAGATCGGGCAGATGGGACAGCATGAGATCAAACTGATGGGGGATTTTGTAGATATAAATGGTGTACGCATCTTTGGCGTCAAATACCTCGGATCGCAGACCCGAAATCGGATACCTGAGATTGCAGAGGAGCTTAAAGTGATCAATGACCTATGCGGCATGCCTGATTACACGATTCTTATGATGCATTTTGGGATGGAAGGTGTGGTCAGTGCGTCAGGTATAGGGGAGTTATCCTACAATTCCCTCGTTCCCCTACGTGATACGGTCGATTATCTTGCGCTTGGACATTATCATATACAATACGATCGTGACGGGTGGATATTCAATGGTGGAAGTTGTGAAACGGTATCGATGTCAGAATATAGGAAGCCAAAAGGGTTTTATCATGTTGTGGATGGCAAGCCATCGTTTCAGAAGGCAGCACCCCGTCACATCGAGCGGTTTGGGATCGATACCAGTGGGATACGATCGCTTCATGACCTGTACAGCACAGTCAGATCGGCTCTCGGCGGGGCGGCTCGCAGAGACGGGGATACAAAGCCGCTTGTCGATATCTCGCTGCATGGTGATCTCAGATTCCCGAGAACAGACATATCCGTCGAGAAGATAAAAGAGATCGTTTCAGAGCACCTCGATCCATTGTGGGTCAATATAAAGATTATCGATACGAAAGATCCGGCAGGCATCGTTGATGACCGTGATATCTCCAGAGCAGAGATTGAGCGATCCGTTATCGAGGAGATGGTTAAGAATACGCAGTATCGCAGGCACCTCACTGATGTTACTGATATGGTGATCGAGGCGAAACAACTCGCTGTCAGCAAGACTGATCCGCAGATCATCCTTGAACACCTGCAAAATTCATATAGCGTGGTTAAAAGCGAAAATAAGGAACAGACCGATCTGCCGTTTGGTATGGGTGGCAGGGGTGGCAGGGGCGGCAGGGATGGTGGTGGGGCAAATGTGGATTAACTCAGTTGAACTTAAGAATATCAAGTCATATCGTGATTGCGAAGTCCCATTCAGGTACGGAGTCAACGGCATCAGTGGCGAAAACGGCGCTGGCAAGACAACGATCCTCGAAAGCATCGGATTTGCGCTCTTCGATCATCTCCCGTACAGCCAGAAGGATTTTCTGCGGAGGGGGGAGAAGGCAGGAGAGGTCAGGGTTCATGTCGTTGCGCCAGATGAACTGGAATACGTGATCGCAAGGTCGGTTAAGGGAGATTACAGGGTGGAATCCCAGGTCGGGCGGCTGGCAGTCGGAAAGGTAGATGTACAGGACTGGATCGTGGAAAATCTCTTCGGTGGCGCCATAACTTCGGTTGATCTCTCTTCCATATTCGAGAATGCGGTTGGAGTCCCACAGGGGACGTTCACCTCGTCGTTCCTCGCACCTCCGGGAGCGAGAAAAAAGGTCTTTGACAGCATTCTCCGGGTGGACGAGTACAGAACAGCGTTCGATAACTTAAATGATGTCTCAAAGATCGTCAAAACCGAGATCGAGGACATGGAGAAGAGACACCATGAGCTGAAAGGAAGCACCGCAAACTACAAGGGGTTAAAAGAGAGATTCGAGCACGGAAAGATTGCGGTTTCGAAGATAAAGGAAGAGATTTCCGGATTGGAAAGAGACCTTGCGCAGTTGCAACTGAAGAAGGATGATCTCGGCAAGAAGAAGGAACTGATCGATTCTACCCGGAAGGGGATTGAAAAACTTGAAAGGGACGTTGAAGAGTTGGATAAACACCTCGTCACTGCGAAAAAACAGCTTGAAGAGGTGATTGCTGCGGAGAAGATACTTGAAGAGACGAAGGAGTTGAAAGAAGAATATCTTGAGTCTCAGAATAAATTGAAAGGTCTGGAGGGCGAAAAAAAGAAAAGAGACCGTCTCAATGAGCAGAGACTAAAGCAGGAGGGCAAGATAAAGCAGATGGAATTGGAACTGGAAAAAAAGAAGACGCTCTCAGAAGAACTGGAAAATCACAGAAAGAAACTATACGAGATTGAGCCGCTTGTAAAGGAGCAGAA
>JAYEFK010000239.1:2057-9521 GCA_034658575.1 Methanobacteriota archaeon | reverse complement strand
GACTAAAGCAGGAGGGCAAGATAAAGCAGATGGAATTGGAACTGGAAAAAAAGAAGACGCTCTCAGAAGAACTGGAAAATCACAGAAAGAAACTATACGAGATTGAGCCGCTTGTAAAGGAGCAGAAAGAGCTTGAAAGAGAGACAAAGAGCGTAGAAGAGCAGATGCGGGAGATCGACTCCCTCCAGTCAGATATCCATGGCCTCAAGGAGAAGACCATGCTATTTGAAACCCTGTCAGAAAACCTCCTTCGGATTGAAAGGGAGCGAGAAGAGATTGAACCGCTTGTAAAGGAGCAGAAGGAGCTTGAAAGAGAGATAAAGAGAATTGAAGTGCAGATGCGGGAGATCGACTCCCTCCAGTCAGATATCCATGACCTCAAGGAGAAGACAGTGCTATTTGAAACTCTGTCAAATTACCTTCAGAGGCTTGAAAGTGAGCGAGAAGAGATTGAACCGCTTGTCAAGGGGGCAGAGGAGCTTGAACTCCAGAAACAGATGATTGCCGTAAAAAAATCCGATATGCAGGAGCGGATAAAGAGTATCAGAAAGAACAAGAAGAAGACTGGAGAAACTAATCAGTGCCCGATCATGGAGGGGGTCAAATGCGCAGCAGTCACAAGTTTTTCGGATTATTTCGAGGAAAAACTGAATGTTAGTCAGGAAGAGCTGAACGGACTGAAGAACGAGCTTACTAAAATAGAAAATGAGTTAAAAGGACTGAACAGTCCGGAGAAACGGATGAATAAGAACAGTTCCGATATCTCCCGGATAACAGGTCAGCTGTCACTGCTATCGGATGTGAAATCCGGGTTGCAAGAGCGTAATGCGAAGATGCGGGAGTATGACTCGATCTTCTCTCAAAAGTACTCGTCGTACCTGACAGATGTCCCGGAGGGTGCCTTACTTCCTGTTAAGATTGAGAAGACGAGGGAAATGATGGAAAAGCGAGTAAATGGGCTGAACGATCCGGAGAAACGGATGAATAAGAACAGTTCCGATATCTCCCGGATAACAGGGCAGCTGTCACTGCTATCGGATGTGAAATCCAGGTTGCAAGAGCGTAATGCGAAGATGCGGGAGTATGACTCGATCTTCTCTCAAAAGTACTCGTTGTACCTGACAGATGTCCCGGAGGGTGCCTTACTTCCTGTTAAGATTGGGAAGACGAGGGAGATGATGGAAGAGCGGGTAAATGGGCTGAACGATCCTGAGCGGCAGGCGTCTAAGATAGAGGCGCTGATGGGTGCAGCAAAACAGGAACTGAGCAGGATAAAAACTGAAGAGGAAGATATGGAGCGGGAGAACTCCGTATCATTTGATTTAAAGCTCGGATTATCCGAATTTTCGGATCTTGACTCAAGGGAGGCGGAGATCAGGCAGACGCTGCGTTATTGCGAGCCGCATTACCTGAAATACCTCCGGAATGAGAAGAATGCCGGAAAAGTGGCGCTGCATCGGAGCAGATGCGACGGGGTGAAGAGTGAGATCTCGGAGAAGTTAAAGGAGAATGACCGCCTGCGCAGGGCTCTGACGGAACAGATGTCCACGTTCGATGATGGCATTTATGAACTCGTAAAGACGAAGCACGAGACTGGAAAGATCGAGCTTGGGAGCAAGAAGGCAGAGTATGGTGCGATATCAGGGAATCTTGATGGGTTGAAGAAGGATCTGGAGATTGTGGAGTCGCTGATCATGGAAAAAGATAAGCTGCGGAGAGAATGTGAGTCTAAGAATGGTTTTCTTAACTATATAGAGTTCATACGAACTACGCTAAAGGATTCTGCCCAGACAATAGCAGGCAAACTTATTAAAAATATAGGGGAAGAAGCTAACCGGATATACTGCGAGATCATCAATGATTATACGCAGGAACTCCGGTGGACGCATGATTATGCCATCACGATCACAGAACACGGAGAAGAGAAGGGGTTCAGCCAATTAAGCGGTGGGGAGCAGATGAGTTCCTCGCTTGCTGTGCGTTTCGCACTTTTGAAGATACTATCCGGGTGCGATGTAGTATTCCTCGATGAACCTACCCAGAACATGGACGAGATACGCAGAGAGAAACTTTCAGAGCAGATACTCAATATATCCGGATTCAAACAGATTTTTGTCATATCGCACGACGATACATTCAATGAGAAGTACGAGAACGTGGTCAAGGTGGAAAAGATCGGCGGAGAGAGTAGGGTGATCGCGGATGGTGGGGTATCATGATCAGATTCACCAAACTACATGGAAACGGAAACGACTTCATCTTGATCGACGAATACGATGGCGAGGTTATCCCGGACAAACCCGGTTTCGCTGCCACTTACTGCGACCGCAGGTTCGGGATCGGCGCAGACGGCGCCCTCTTCCTTTCGAAGTCCGATCACGCAGATATCAGGATGCGGCTCTTCCAGCCAGACCGATCAGAGGCAGAGATGTGCGGAAACGGAATACGCTGCCTTGTCAGGTATGCAATCGATGAGGAATACCTAAGCGGGGCAGGCACTTCCACGATCGAGACGCTTGCGGGCGTGCTGACGGTTGCTGTGGACGGCGAGTGGATCAAGGTGAACATGGGCACCGCAGTCTTCGACGGCATAAGAGAGCTCGACGGATACGAGGTTTATTTGACAAACACGGGCGTCCCGCACGCTGTCATCTTCGTGGACGATCTGGAGATCGCGATCGATGAGATTGCGCCAGCGATCAGGTATGCACCCGTGTTCCCAAAGGGCGCGAACGTGAACTTTGTCAGGGTCGAGAACGATCATGAGATCACGATCCGGACGTATGAGCGCGGCGTCGAGGCAGAGACATTGAGTTGCGGCACAGGCGCGGTCGCATCCGCTTATGTTGCGCACAGAACCGGGAAGACCGGCGACCGGGTGGTTGTGCACACTGCCGGAGGGTGCCTGCGCATATCATTCGCGGATGACGGCGAGGCGTTCATGGCGGGCGGGGCTGTACGGGTGTACGAAGGAGTGGTTGGGGTCTGAACGGTTGTTTTAGAATTTGATTGATAGGAAAAAATGGTAACTACTCAGGTACCCAAAACCACTATCAGTGGACTTCACTATGCCGGAACTACCCGGGATGTGTGGGATACTATAACCAAACCGGGAATTTAACCGCAGAGTACGCGGAGGGACGCGGAGGGGAAATAAACGGTTAAGTGCTCTGCGTTCCTCTGCGCCCTCTGCGGTTATTTTTCTTGCCAGAAAATACAGGATCGCAATCGGGAGACCGATCAACATATCTGAGTAGTTACAAAAAATGTTTGATTATGTCTGATGATCATTATGTCTTGTACAAAGTGGCTGTCCAGTTAAGAAAGGATTTAGCCAGCCATCGTAAAACCAATATTAACAAGGTATATCTGACAACGAGATTTGGCATCTCAAGGCTGGTTCGGAAAAGTTTGTGCTTTTCCAAGTGCAAAGAGATGTTGGATTGCCAGATAGATATGTATCAGTGCTATAATAACTTGATCAGGGTTAATTCAACCTTAACGATAGAATCGAAGAAGGGTGAGGCGAATATGAAAAGAACATCATGTATGGCGGAAGGTATAACAGATCATATCTGGATGTGGTAAGAACTGTTGATGTTCAAGGTATGCCCATCAACTATAAATTAGGACAGTGCCCGGTGGTAGTGGCGCAGCCATCTCTTGATGCTGATTTTAGGAGATCACGAATGCGCACGTTCGGACAAGTGACCTGGATTTGGTTATCATAGATTTTTCTGATTTGTTATCGGAAAGATTATAATACAACAGCAGAAAGTATAACCTGATCCATCGGAGGGCAAGATGGGTCGGATAAATCGAGGTGAGTACAATGGCTGTTGAAGACTTGATGAAGGAAGTTGTGACGCAACTTGAGAAGATGATCACCACCAGGACCATAGTCGGCGAGCCGATCACCGCAGCAGGCAAAACCGTGATACCGATCAGCAAGGTATCCTTCGGATTCGGCAGCGCTGGCGGCGAGGGCAAGCGTGGTGAGGAAGGCGGTTTCGGTGGAGGCGGCGGCGGTGGTGCAAAGATCGAACCGGTCGCATTCCTCGTGGTATCAGAGGAAGAGGTCAAACTGGTTGGCATGAAAGGAAAGGGTCTGGATATCGAAAAGATCATAGAGACCGTGCCGGAACTGGTTGAGAAGGTAAAATCCCTGAAAGGGGCAAAGAAGAAGAATAAGCCAGAGGAGTCCACGGACGAGGATTGACACTTCCGAGGAGGCGGTACCCTGCACCCCATCCTTTTTATTTTTTTGCTGGCGGTCATAGTACTGCTGGCGCTTATACTGTGGGTTCCGTTCATCTGCCGGTTCGAACTGGCAGGCGGCGATGGTGAAGAGACTGTGAAGAAGATCAAACTTAAGTGGCTGTTCCTATCCCGCACCATTGATACTGCTGCCGTCCCGGAACGAAAGCCGCGCGAATACGTGAAGAAACAAAAAGAAGTGGAGAAGCGGAAAGAAGAGCAGACGGAAAAGGAGATGAATATTAGCCGTGCGTTCGAACTCGTTCGCACGCTGCACCGTCCTGCAATCACGCTTGTAAGGCGGGTGGTGCGCAGCATCAGGATCAGGGAACTCTCCTGCAATGCGACGTTCGGACTTTCCGATCCCGCAGACACAGGAATGCTTGCCGGGTTCTTGTATGCCGCATCATCCCCAATTGCCCGTTCCCCTGCTGTCTCGATCAGTCTCGATCCGGTGTTCCGGGATCAGACATTCGGATACCGCGCCAGAGGTTCGATCGGCATCACGATTGGAAGACTGATCCTGCCGGTCATCATCTTCGTATGCAAGAGATCGGTCCGTGCCGAGATTGTGAGATATATCCGCGGGCGCTGGGTTGGATAAGAATATATAGTTACAGGAGAAAAATAACACGAGATATGGACTCACGTAGGAAGTTTAAGTGGATTGCAAGTGCGACGATCATCTGTGTAGCTCTTGCGGTAATATACATCACAAAGGCGTTCATAATAACTATACTGTGGAGTCTCTTAGTTGCATATCTCCTGTACCCGCTCTACGCATATCTCCTTCGCATCACCAAAAATAAGCAAGTTTCGGCATTGCTGACCCTCTCACTGGTCTTTGTCATATTCCTGATCTGTGCTCTCGTGGTACTCGACGCATTGACAACCGAGGTGCTAAGCCTCCTTGGATCTCAGTACGCCCCTCAAGATACGGTAAACAACTTTTTGATAGCCGTAAGCGGATTTGCAGAAAGATATGTCCCTGACGCAGCCGTGTACACAGAAGAGGCGAGCAGGCAGTTCGAAGATTTTTCCAAACAAGCCGTACCGAAACTGTTCTCACTCGCGTCAGGCGTGTTAACAGGAATTGCCTCCAAAACAGTGGCGTATCTTGCGCAGTTCTTTGTCGCTGTGCTGCTCGTCTATTATCTCTTGATCGATGGCGAGAGAACACTGGATAAATTCACTTACCTCTTACCGCAAAGGAAACTCGTCTTGAAGTTTCTTGATGAGTTAAAACCCATCTATCACAGTCTCTTCAACGTATATCTCATCACCTGCCTGCTGATCGGAGTCATCGCAGCCATCGGATTTTTCCTGCTCGGGATGCCATATCCGCTCCTCTGGGGCATCATCATAGCGATCGTTGCGCTTCTCCCGCTCGTCGGGGCGGGCACGGTCTATGCACCAATGGCACTCTACTATCTGGTGATTCAGGAGTACACGCTTGCTGTGACTATACTGGTCTTCGGAATAATCTGTTTAACCGTGATCCCTGAGAACCTCATCCGTCCCCGTCTTGCCATGAAGAGCGCATCGATACACCCCGCAATCACTCTTCTATCGTTTGCTGCACCGCTCTTTGTGATCGGTACGGTGGGCATCGTCGTCGGACCTGCCCTGTACGGCTTCCTTCTCGCGGTATACAGGACACATATCCGGTGCAGGGGGGAAGAGGAAGCAGAGGCTGCTCTGGAAGGCAGGGAACCGGTGTGATAAGGGGCTGTCAGGATAACCCGGGGTCGGTTGAATATTAAGGAATAGGCATCTGCCCAACCTTGAAGACCCGGTCATTCGCCCTGACCCGGTCCCGCATGCCCAAGCCCACCTCCTGCCCCGACTCTGCTGCTGAAATAGATTTCCCATCCTTGACCAGCGATTCAACCTCCTGCTCAAGGTAGGTGGTGGTGCCCTCGATGATGATCCGGTCCCCAATAGCCAGACCCTGTTCGAGCAGCCGCACAGCCGCAGCGCCCTGCTTTGGATAATAGTTCAGAACCATGCCAACCGCCTGCCTCCGTACCGGTGAAGCGTTCATATCAGACTCGTATCCAAGCCCGTCTATACCGGGCACCCCGAAATAGAATCCAGTGGAAAATCCGCGGTTGTATTGCAGTTCCAGCCGTCCCTTCAACTCCTGTGCCTGCTCGATCGTGTACGAACCATCCCGGCAGGCATCCAGCGCATCGCGGTAACATTCTGACACGGCAGCTGTGTAACCGGCATTCCGCAGCCTGCCTTCCACTTTGAAGGCACAAACTCCTGTATCGATCAGTTCTGGCAGGTGTTCGATCATGCAGAGGTCTTTTGCGCTTAACAGGTATTTGCCACCCAGTTCCACCTCAGCCCCGGAGTCATCGGTAAGCGTCCACTGCCACCGACACGGCTGGGCGCAGTCGCCACAGTTCGCAGACCTCCCGAGCAGGTACGCTGAGAGGTAGCAGCGACCCGATACTGCCTGGCACATTGCTCCGTGCACAAAGACTTCAAGCTCGATCCCGGTCTGCTCCCGAATCTCCCTGATCTGGTGAATGCTAAGCTCCCGCGACAGTATCACGCGGCTTGCACCAAGCGTTTCGTAGAATTCGGCTGCTCCCTCATTGGATACGTTTGCCTGCGTGGATATGTGCACCCGAAGACCGCGGTCCAGAGCAGCGCATATCACGGCAGGGTCCCACGCGATGACAGCGTCCACGCCTGCGCTGCCTGCCGCATCGAGAACATCCCCGATCTCTGGCAGATCCTCCGGGTAGATCACGGTATTGACAGCCATGTATGATCGCAGCCCGTAACCCTTCACAGTCTCTACAAAAGCGCAGAGGTTGTCTATTTTGATCTCCTGCGCCCTTGCCCGAAGACTGAACCTGTCCAGCGAGAAATAGACTGCGTCGGCATGGTCTTTGCACACCGAGACTGCTGCGAGATTCCGCACTCCGACGACCAGTTCTGGAATCGGGTTCTGCCTCTCTGGGTTGCTCATAAGGTACGCGTGGGCAGGATCGCTTAAATGCGTTCTTATCGCAAGATCTCGGGACTTCGGATGCGAGTGGCGATAACTTTCAATCTCCTGAATTCTTCAGTGATTTGAGGTTTTGCTCACAGAAATCGATTAGTCCGGGGTAATTTATCTCTCTGCCGATTGTGAGCGCATCTTCGTAGTACTCGATCGCTCTCTCGACCTGCCCGAGATCGCTGTATGCA
>JAYEFK010000239.1:0-1957 GCA_034658575.1 Methanobacteriota archaeon | reverse complement strand
CCTCATTATGTCGGTCGCCCATTTCTCGTGCGATCTTCAATGCTTTTTCGCTGCATTCAATCGATTTCTCGTAAAAACCAATCTGACCATATAGAACCCCAAGTGAACCGAGCAGATACCCGCTTATTTCAGCCTCTGCGGACAGTTCAGCCAGCAGTTTCTCTTTCAACTCTATGCTGCGTTTGATTTCATCCAGCGACTTGTATTCTGTCTCCAACGCAAATTCTACGAGAGTAGGTCTGGTCTCTCCCACGTGGGGTAATTCCATGAACTCCACCACCCGGTTTCTGAACGCGAAGAAATCCGGAGCCTCGCGACTGATGCGGGAGAGTTCCTCTTCCGTCACCCAGAATATGACCTTGATGCGGTCTTCAACAAGCTCCTCCCGCTTAAAATTTAAGAACTGGAGAGCTTCAGGAAAACCCTTCTCGATGTTATGTACGAAAAAAACA
The DNA here is from genome assembly GCA_034658575.1 of Methanobacteriota archaeon. GTDB lineage: Archaea > Halobacteriota > Methanosarcinia > Methanosarcinales > Methanogasteraceae > Methanogaster_A. The sequence goes on along the minus strand of JAYEFK010000239.1, from coordinate 1,505 downwards.
GCATTTTCAGAATCAATCGACGAAAATAAGGAGGGCAGATCCTTTTTTTCTCCTGCATCGACACTGACAACCCGGAGTCCCTGCTCCTTCAGGAGTGTACTGAGAGATCGTTTCACATCACTACGCAGAAATTCGCTCAGATAGAGCGCAAAGAGAATAGAAGGTTTATCATGCCGGTGGGCACGATTTAAATAATTACTGAGCCGCAGAACCTTTGCCCCGGTAGTGTCAGCATCTTTTGCTTCAGTCATATATCAAGGATCTTCACGAGCGTGGGGTGTATGTCACACCAGTTTTCGCCATTCTCATATTCCAGTACGCTCAGATTATGCAATAAATGACCAATCTTCTCGATTCCCCGTATCTCATTATTCTCGTAGAGTTCTTTGAGGATCACGTAGTCATCGGTCTTCAGAATTCGCTTAAAATCGCTTCGTATCTCCTGTCCCGCCTTTTCCACGTCCTCTTTTGTTATGCGATCCCTGCCGCGTTCTATCGCGCTATCGGCTGCTATCTGCATGATGCGTGCACTCTCTCTGAACACCCCTGCACCCATGATAGTAGCCAAATCAACCGCATCAGGTTCGATCAGGTCTTCTTTCATTCTTTTGAAGATGAATTTCTTCAGAAGATCATATCCGGGTTCATACCTGCTTGCCCTATCGTTCCTGGCATGTAACTTGATATTGGGGAGGAGAAATCTGGTTTCCCGTATTGCTGTGAATTCCGGAGCAAAAAACATTGAAATCGGCACCGTATAAACTATATGGCATACAGGTTGGGTGATAGCCGTCTGGTTATTGTAAAAGATCTCCGTTGCCTGCTCCAAATTGGGTTTATCCAGATCATCAATTATAATCAGAACATTCTTCCCCTCCCTGCCTTCGATATCCGCAATGATCGAATTTATTTTGTCGATCAACTCAGACAGTCTGGGTTCGATCACCTCCCTGATAGTTTTTCTGGTGGTATCCTCTGCCCTGATCTTTGCCATCACGGAGATGAACAATCCCCGTATCCCGCCTCCAACCGATGTCTCAAAGGAACTCTCTTCTTCACTCACCCGCTCGACTATGTTATTTCTCCATGCTTCGAGATCCTTCAAAAGTTCCGGTCTCAATTCCCGTCCGGAATCCTCATACTGGAGATATAACTGCGCACCTATCGAGAAGAGCACGTCAACATAGTTGAGATTGTTCATATCGCAGACGTCCCTCACCGAGTACTTCACAACAAAGAATTTTCGTTTGATATCATCGTTGGCAGCAAGCCTGTTGAGTTCGGTTGACTTGCCGCACCCCCTGTGACCGGAAAAAAAGTATTTTGGCGGCTGCCGGTGCGTACGCAGAAGAGTATTGATCAGTCGATTCAAGGGTTTACCAACTGGTTCCATATAAAACGGGCAGCCGGCTGGCAGCGGATAAAACGGGTCGAAATTACTCCATGCGAGATCAAGATCATCGGCAACAATGAATTCTTCTGGCATCCTTTTCTCCTGATTTCCA
>JAYEFK010000238.1:0-12829 GCA_034658575.1 Methanobacteriota archaeon | reverse complement strand
ATCGCTATTCCGCTGGAAATGATGGACAAGATGGATATGGAATTTTTCGGATATGATACATTTACCCTTGCTACAGGCGACATTGTTGAACTTCCGATGTTTATGGGCAAAGTGATCCTCGATGATTACGAGAGCAAGACATGGTTTATCCCTGGTGATTCGCTACTTGGTATGGCATTTCTTTCCGCGGTCGGCTCGATATTGTGCTTCGATTTTGAAAATGAAACTGTGGAATTGAGACGATAAGGATATTCGATCGGTCACCTGATCGGGTCATTGCATGCTTACACACCACTGCGTAACTGAAAAGGTTGCTGCGCGCTATAAACTCCTCCGCGACGGCAAGGTCACGTCGCTCGATGCGCTGATGCTGTTGCAGGCGGCGGCTGATGGCATCGAGATATAACCTGATGCGACACCACGCCTTTATCCACACCGAACCCAAAACCACCAAACTGTATGATGAAATACGACGTCACGATGAAATGCCTCTCCCCGAAACTTCCGGGAGACCTTGCCACGCTAATATTCAACAAAAGACTTAATCTCGAACAGATCTCGGAATCTCTCTCGACAACGGAGTATCGACCCGACTTTCTCGCAAAAGTGTCTGACGAGGAAGGAGATTTCATCCTGCACATCGAGTTTCAGACAGCGCAGGATGATAAGATGCCTGTGCGCATGGTCTCGTATTATGGGCGGATTCTCGCCGAACACAAGCTGCCTGTGTACCCCATTGTGCTGTATCTCACCCCAAAAGGCGCGCCTGCCAAAGGCGGGTACGCCTCGTCTGTCAGGAACAAGCATGTGATGACGTTTGACTACGATGTGAAACAGGTACAGGATCTCATTTCGAAAGAGGTATTCGAAAAGGAACTCTACGGGCTGTACCCGCTCACATTTTTGATGGCTGGCGCCGATATCGATGAGTGCGCTCGGAATCTGGATTACGCGATAAAGCATAACTATCTTGACCGCGAGTGTTACGTATGCGCGCGAATATTAGCAGAACTGAAATACTCCTCAGAGGTGGTGAAAGAAATGATCGGAGATGACTTTATAAAGCAATCGACAGTCTACAAGGAGGCACTTCACGAAGGCGAAGCTATGGGCATATCCATAGGCAGGGAGGAAGGTGTATCCATAGGCAGGGAAGAAGGCATATCTATAGGCAGAGAAAAGGACATCCTCTCTGTGCTTGCAACACGTTTCAACCAGGTTCCGGACCGGTTATCCCAGAGGATACACAACCTTCGAGAGAAGAATGGTTTCCTCTTCGATGATCTGATCAAGCTTGCTGTGACCGCGAAGGATATCGGCGAGTTTGAACGGAAACTGGGTAAAATAGTGTGAGACCACATCGGCGCAACTGACGCCCCCACAATCGCAGGCACGGCACATCGCATCGGCAACAGTGAACGGCGAGCCAGCCAATGGCACGCTCGACTGGAGCGCAAACGTCACGCGCATCGGTTGGCGAGAACACGATCATCGTGACCGCAACGGACCGCGAATGGCTCACCACGCCTGCAGCGGTCACGGTGCGCTACGAACCCTACGTGGCGACCTCAACGACGACGGCAGGGGCGATAGAATTATGAATGGACGAATCGAACGGTACAGGGATAAAATAAACTACATCGTACATAATATGGAATCCATCCGGAAAGACGCGGAAAGCGAACTTGAACTGAGTGGGATATTCTATGAGCTTCACACCGCTATCGAAGCATCGATGGATGTGGTGGCAATGCTGTTAAAAGACATGGGAGAAGTTGTTGAAGACGATTATTCAAACATCGCACGTCTTTCCGAGATCGGGATTATACCAATGGATATTGCGGATCGATTGAGGAAGTGTAATGGACTGCGAAACTATCTTGTACATAGGTACAACCATGTTGATGATGCGATAGCAATAGATTCAAGATCTGAAGTAAGAGATGTTTTTTATGAATTTATTGAGATTGTAGAGAGGCTTTTGAATGAATTTGAAGCAGATTAAAAATGATCTCGCGTTGTTGAGAGGTTACGATGTCATCATCTTTGGCTCATACACGACCGGAGATTTTAGAGAGGGATCTGATATAGATATTGCGATTATTACAAGAAATAATGATTATGGAAGGAATCTGGATATTCTTAAGAGTTTTATTGGAATGGCGCCTACGATATATGACATCCGGGTATTTGAACTGCTGCCGCTCAAGATCAAAGCATCTGTGATGGATAATTATATCGTCCTCTATGGGACCCTGCCAGAGATATCAGAGTATTTTTATCATTACAGGAAGTTGTGGGATGATTGCAAACACAGGGTTGAAGCCGGGTACTTTGGAAGTTACAGAGAACAGGTGGCTGCAATACAGAGATTTAAACGGTTCAGAAATCGACCGCTCCGGATCATATAAGCCCAACCACCGACACCCCTCCCACAATCACAGGCACAGCCTCTGACGCATCCGGCATCGCATCGCATCGGTCACGGTGAGCCAGCTAATAGCACGCTCGCGGAAGGCGAGAACACGATCACAGTCATCGCAACGGACGGCGCAAGGCTCAACACGACTGTGACGGTCACGGTGTACTACGAACCACTCCGCGACGGCATCCTCCCCCGCGGACGCCGCGATCGCGCTCCGACTCGCAGCCAGTGGTGCACACGACGACGACCGCTTCACATCGCTCGACGCGCTCATGATCCTGCAGGCGGCGGCTGATGCAATAGATTTATAAATTCCAGGAAGCGGTGACGCCAGATCACAAATTAAGCATTTCCGACGCATTATTTGGAAAGTTTAAGACGCACAAAACGATTCGAGTGGTCGTTCCGATCAACGGATCCGCGGATGAAGAACACGCATGGGAACACCTGAATGCTGGACAGTTCTTCGCCGGAGATGGTGATTCTGATGCTGTTTATGATCAATATCGGGCAGGTTCCAGAATCATCCGGTCTGGCTTGCAAAGGTAGATTACAGAAGCGCAAGAGATAGAAAACCTTGAATCACATCACGAGCACAACATGACCCAACCACAAGACCACCTCACAGAAAAGTCAGACCGGTACAGACGGCTGCTTGCCGATGCGCTCTCAAAAACGAGCATCGTGCCTGATAGATCGTCGCACCTCCACGCCGTCGCAGAAGATTATTTATTAATGGCGGAATCCTATTACAATGATGGCGTTCATTTCCTCGATGGGGGCGACCGGGTCAATGCGCTGGTCGCTTTCAGCTACGGACATGCATTTATCGATGCAGGCATCCGGCTGGGCGTCTTTGGTGAGATGAAACAATGAATTACAGCGTGACGATGGAAGCGGCATGGACGGTGCGGGACGTAAAGACCGTAGACGATGCTATCGGTGTTGCGATCTCGGAGACGGGCAAGCGATTTCACCCGAAACTCAGCTTCGTGGATATCGAGGTCGGATCGATCGTGTGCCCGAACTGCGGCGAAGAGGCGGATGCAGCGGTGCTGGTCGCAGGTACCGGACTCGTTGGGCTGGTACTCTCGATGAAAGTCTTTGATGCGGAAAGCGAGGAACATGCGGCGCGGATAGCCAAATCAATGATCGGGCGTGCACTAAAGCGCGTGCCCCTACGCGTGATCGAGGTTGTGGAATGGAACGGATAGGCGAGGTACTGAGAAACGGCGCATACACCTGGAAGCAAAACCCGATTCTATGCGCTCCTTTTGTCCTTGATACCTTTGTCAGGTTTTTATTTTTCATGATCGTGCTTGCAGGACTCGTGGCGGTCATCGGCACCGACCTGTTCATGGCGATCGGATCAGGAGTGTCAGAGATCCTGCAGACGTCGCAGACCCCGGGCGAGCCCTCACTCGAGGCTGCCGAAGCAATGGTTGAGGTCACCCATTTGGTAGTTCCGTTCATCGGAGTCTTCATTGCCGCACTTATCATCATGGTGGTCGGGAGCGCGCTGATCCGCACGTTCTTCGAAGCAGGAGCGGTCGGCATGGCAAAGAACGCAACCATGACCGGTACCACGCGGATGAATGATCTGTTCTGGTACGGGAGGCGGAGCACAGTCAGCCTATTTCTTGCCAATGTCGTGGTCACGCTCATATATCTTGCCGGAATCGTGTTTCTGGTACCCGGCATCCTGCTGTCCACTTCGTCAGGTGGCAGCGGAGTGGCTATGGCTGCCATTGCCATCGGACTCATTCTATGGCTGGTCTATATGATCGTCCTCTGGATCGGGCTGGCGCCTGTCAAATACACACTCGTCATCGATAACACCGGTCCGATCGAAGGTATCGAGAAGGGGTGGAGGTTCTTTTCGAGCCATAAACTTGATGTTTTTCTGATGTGGCTCGTGGTGATTGTGATATCTATGCTTATCTTCACAGTCGGGCAGATATTTTTTATGCATCCGGTTACGGCCGTGATCTGGCAGTTCGTTGTCACATTGATCAATATTTGTGTCCTCATGCCACTTATCACGGTCTGGTGGACGCGCCTGTATCTAAGCCGGGGCACGCTTGCGGCAGGCACTCCGGCGCATGTCTGAGCGGGCTTATCGACTCGAGTGCGGGTGACTGGTGGAAGTTTTGGTAGTGTCCTATTATCTTTATAACTGGAATTAAAGTCGCGATCATCGACACAGGAATTGATTACACACATTCGGATTTGGATGATACTTACAAAGGCGGATACGACTTTGTGAACGATAATGGCGATCCGATGGATGATGCTGGGCACGGCACCCATTGTACAGGAATCGTTGCAGCAGAAGATAACGACGAAGGTGTTGTTGGTGTTGCGCCGAATGCATCATTGTATGCAGTCAAAGTGTTGAACAGCGATGGAAGCGGTTCTTTGAGTGATGTTATTGCTGGAATTAATTGGTCAGTTCGAGGATATGAAGATCATATCCATGAGTCTTGGCGGCGGCAGTTCTGTAAGTATAGAGTCTGCTTGTGATGCTGCGTATGGGGCAGGCATAGTTGTAGTTGCATCAGCTGGAACCAGTGGTAATCCAATAGGTAGAGGCGATAATGTAGGCTATCCGGCAGCATACAGCTCAGTTATTGCAGTTGCAGCAACTGGCATTAACGATATAAGAGCGCGCTGGTCTAGCACGGGTCCGGATGTCGAACTCGCCGCTCCTGGAATGAGCATCTACTCAACAGTTCCAGGAGGATACTCCACAAAAAGCGGCACTTCAATGGCATGTCCGCATGTTGCTGGAACAGCAGCACTGGTGATGACTGCTAATCCCGGATGGACAAATGAGCAGGTCAGGCAGCAATTGCGAGATACTGCTGACGATCTTGGTGCAGCAGGAAGAGATAATTCATACGGATACGGCTTATTGGATGCAGATGAAGCGGCTTCTCAACCTATCGACGTTCACGGTGGCAAATGTTTCTTCGCCTGCCGGATGGGCATACAACCAAACAGCAAACGCGGAGGCGAGTAACAGCATAACCATATAAGGAGGGGATCCCCCCTCTCTTTTATCCGGATTCAACTATCCTGCAGATATCTTCCTCCAGCCGCCTCCCCGCGCCCTCTTCGTACATATCCTCTATCCTGCTTGTCCTGATTAACTCGTTTATGTCACGAAGTCGCTCTTTAAAGATCGTTTTCGCGTCATATCCGTTATCCCCCATGATTGCATAGATAATATAATATTGAGCATATAAGTCGCTCTCCAGAAGGGAATACACTTCGCCCATGAGGTTTTTCAGATCAGAGTCCACCTTCAACTCGTAATAATCGTTCTCAACCATCATATCCGCATCCAGGTACGTGACGTTTATGATCGCCTCCTCCTCAGGACGCTTGAACACGAATTTTTCGATGATCTCTGCGGTATTTGCGCCCTGGTACCACTTCTCCTGCCATGCCCTGTAAATTGCAGCGCAGAGCCGCCATATCCATGGCGCATGTACGAATATGCGGTAATCGTAGTACAGTTTATTGACCGCCCGATTATCCAGTGCCAGAATTCCGTCGATAAGGATAACGAGATCCTTATCCGACTTTAACTGTATCTCTGCCTCTCCGGACCACTCAGTCATCCGGTTAACATTGCGAAAAAGTTCGGTATGACTTTCAGACAATCGGCTGCCAAATATTGTAGATTTCTCGTCCAGGAATTCCCCTAATTTGCTGTACCTCACGCGGGATACCTGATCGAATACAGGATGGCCGACGGTGTCTCCGTTATTGACCGCCACGATGTCATCCCACAGCCGGGCAAGGGAGTATTTCGCCCGTATTCCACCTTTTTCTCGCTTTTCTTTCGGCAGCAGGTAATCGTCCATCGCTATAATCTCTGCGGTCGCCCGGTCCGAACTCGCCCTCCCGAGTTCCTCGATCCCGTTCTTCACGAGTTCGGCAAAGTACGTCTTCCCGCCGCCCGATGGTCCGGCAACACCGATGATCGTATGTGTGGATAGTTTTCTTCCCGTACGGAGTATTCCGGCTATTTCAGAGATCGCAACCCCTTCTGCCTCACCTATCATCAATTTCGTATCGGGCTCGATCCGCATCTTCATCTGCTTCTCCTGAATCGCACAGAGAGCCGCGCCTGCTGCGCCCTGCCACTTCCCCCTAATTCGCTCGTACCGGGTTATCTCTTCTTCGTCTTCATCTCCCACCCCGCCTCTTGCCTCTTCGATCCCGCCGAGTATCTCTATCTTAAGCCCTGGGAATTTATCGTCGATCCCCTTCGCGATTCCCTGGATGATCGCCTGCCTCTCGCCCTTCTGCTGGACCATGCCGCCGCTTAGCGCCACCCAGAACCCGGTAACATCCATCAGCCGTGCCAGTTCCCCGAAGAGGACCGAGAGATTCTCCCCGTACTCCATGAACACGGCTGATGCGACCTTCTGTAGCTCCCCATCGCGTCTCAGGAAAGCGCCGACATCTGCTGCCAGCAGGTCCCACTTCTCGCCTGCGCACTCTACCTTCTCTGTAAAATAATGCGGAAGTTTCACACCCCTCTCCGATGTCAGATGCATGAACCTGTCAACCACCCATCCGGACGGAAGCTCAAGGCACCCCTTCATGCCGCAATTACAGATTGCAGCATCCTCTGAGAAGTTCACCCTGAAATGAGTCTCCATCGGTGCTCCCACCCATGACAGGAGGTAACCCTCCACGAGGATCGCAAACCCGATCCCCTTTCGCAAGACAAGCGCCACAGTCGGCTGGTCGGTTGCGATGTCGCCTGCCCAGACGATCCTGTGATAGATCGCCTCCACATTGGCATCGTTGATGAACCTGATGGACGGGTACTTCCGCTGTAAATTTTCAAGCGACTCCCTGGTCACGCCATTCATCTTTGCTATTCTTACGATATTCCCGTAAGGATCCACTGGTCCGGGGACGCCGATGTAAACATCCTCGTCTTTGCTGATACCAACCTCGGTAGCAGCCTTTGTGAGGCACTCTTCAAGCACCTCTTCGATCGGGCTTCCTTCCTCGATAGCGATCTCATTTCTGTAGACGATGTTTCCGTTCTCGAGAGCGACCGTCTTGATGTCGGTTCCTGTGACCACCATCCCGACCGACCTTCCGGAATCGTACCGCCCTGACCTTACCTGACCGATCCTGATCTTCCCTTGCTCGATTCTCCCTTTCCGCCACTGTATCGGCTTACCAAAGTTTGCATCGAGGAGTGTTATAAAAAACTCGCGCTCAAAGTACTCTTTCACGTCGCTTATGAGTCGATCGGTAGCAAGTTCAGGGCTGGTCTCTATCCCGACCCTCCGTATTCCAAGCGTCTCCCCACGTATATTCAGACAGACCGCGATATACTCAAGTAGTTTGGCATAACGATCCGTCCCCGGTTCAAAGATCTGGTTGGGCACGGTTATAATCTCGCATGAGACCTTCCCGTTGCCTTCTTCCGTCCAGAGCGTCACATCCACAAGATCTGCTTTGGGTGCCGTCTTTTTCAGTTCCTCCCGGAATACGACGTGATGGCTTTGCAGATCATCCCCGATCCTGCGTAGCAGCGCGTCTATCCGTTGAGCCACAGTTTCACTGGTAGAATTGGAAACCATCATTATCAGATATGTAAACGGTTCATACCTAAAGTTTTGGATTGCACAGGAACGGTAGAAAAAAATAGAAGGAGGCGGTGGCGCAAAGTGCGCACCACCACAACCCCTGATTACTCACGTATGTGCATACACATCAAACTCGGTGCACTGTCCGTACATCCGTGCAAAGCCGGTCTCGTAGATATGGATTACCCGAAAGTTAACCTGTTGAGATTCGTGACGCACGAATACCAGAGATGTGGGGCGTCATCAGATAAACGTCGCTACTTTATTTTTCGGTGAGCACCTGCGGGAAAAAATCGCGGCAGGGTCGTCGATCTGATAATACTGTCCAATGGCGTCCCAAAGCCGCCCAGGAGGAAAAGAGATATAGTCAGTCGGATGAATGAAAACTCTACTTTGCGCGATAGTGAGGTAACAACATGAAGACAGTTCGCATCATCGTAACCGGCAGGGTGCAGGGCGTAGGATTCAGATACTTCACAGTGAGATGCGCAAACGATCTTGGTCTCTGTGGCTGGGTCAGAAACCTGCCAGATGGCAGCGTCGAGACCGCTATCCAGGGACAGGGTGAGAAGATAGAAGAGATGATCGGACTGCTCAGGCAAGGTCCCGGGGCTGCAAACGTCTCGGGCATGGAGATCGAAGAAATCGAGTCCGGGTCCAGGTCTGAGGAACTGTCCGGATTTACCATGAGGTTTTAGATGAATGCCGACCTGACCGGAAAATTGGAAAATATACGGGGATTTTCGATCATCAAGAGCGAAGAGAGTCAGATACTGGTGGATATCAGCGATTTCGGGATGGACACGTCAGAACTGATCTGCCGCCTCTCTGAGCACGGGATTGAGGTGCATGAGTGCGGCAGGGACTGTATACGTATTGATGCGGAGTTCATGAACCAGAAACTGATCGATGTGATCAGCAGCGCGATATCCGAGTGGGGGCAGAATCTTGCCAGAAGAAACATTGAGGATGTGCTGAAGGTGGGAAGACGCGTGGGCAGAAGAGACTGCGAATATTACCCGTGTCATTTCGAGGGGCAGGACTGTACGTTCTGTTTCTGTCCGTTTTACCCGTGCAACGACGAGCGCACAGGCGGCAAGTATGTCGAAAGTTCGACCGGTAAGATGGTCTGGAGTTGCGTTGACTGCACAATCGTCCACGAGCCAGAGGTTGCAGAGGAGATACTTGTTGCGCTGATGGCGCTCAAACCCGGGGAAGATACGCGATCCGTGTTTGAGAGTGTGGTCGTAAAGCACCTGCTCAGTCGTGCTGGTGCGAAGTCGCGAGATTGACAAACCCAAAACCCAAAAGTACCAGCTTGTACCAATAACCCTTGCAACCATGACCCCCATAGAAGCAGAAGCAAAATACATCCAGCCCACATACACCCGCCAGCCCATCACCCTAACCCGCGGCAGCGGAACCCGGGTCCGGGACTCCGAAGGCAACGAGTACATCGACTGTCTCGCAGGGATCGCTGTAAACGTCTGCGGACACTGCCACCACGTTGGCAATAATGGTTAAGTGGTTCAAACACCTTTTAATATGCAATGAGCGAACTACTTCAGGGAGAACATAGAGCAATAGGAGTTACCATCTCAAGCGATAACTATAAGAGTATGAAATCAACCATCGAGGCACTCTCTGACAATGAACTTCTAAAACATATCCATGAGAGCAGGGAAGATTACCGTCTCGGCAGATTCAAGAAGTTATCCGAACTGATTGATAGTTAATTCAATGCTTTCAAATCCAGTTCTCACATTCTAAAGCTATGATTAAGACAATTTTCTCTTTTTCGCGAATTTTAAACAAGACCCTTCACCTTTTCTCAAAATACATCTCCCAGATATTGGAAAGGAGATCTTTAAACTGATTTTACAATTATCGAGTCTCTTAACATGCGACATATCGGAACTAAACTCCCGAATGACTGCCCTCTATTAGAGTTGAACAACCCTTCTGAGATGATCAGATATTCCCACCCACCCGTTTGTCGAATATCATCGAGATTTGCTGTCATCGATGTACTTTGACACCAGCTATGCGCTGCTTTTGCTTTTACTATCACCTGCGGTCTATCTAAATCCCTATCTGCCTTTGTTTCAACGAGATATATCGTTTCATCAGTCTTTACAATAAAATCAATCTCATAATTTCTTAAAATCTCGTATTCATCTCTATAAGGAATTTTTAATCCATGTTTCTTATCGAGTTTTGCATAAGCTTTGACTTCTGCCGATGGTTCCAAGACCTCTGCGATAAAATCTCTTTCAAACCCGCCGCCAACACTTGAGAATCCTTGCTTGGGATAGATGCATTTATATGTATCAATAGAGTATTTTTCCCTCAGCATCAGCCGTCCAACATCTGATAATCGCTTCCAGACTCCCTTCTGCTCATATTTCAGAACGCCTACCATACGCAGAATCGCTTTTCTGACATTATTTACTACGTGATCAAATACCAGCATATAGTTCAGAACCTGATAATTTCTCGGGTCTGAAAAGTCAACAGTCTCTCCGAAAAGATGATTGGTGACATATTCATCTATTATGCCTGCGACCTCAGCCAAATGCCCTGAAAGTGTCTGCGTCTTCCCCTCCTTTGCCACCGCTTGCGCTGCTCGGCTTAAAAAATAATTATAGTCAAAGTATTTATTTTCTAATTTCCAATTCTTTGTCTTCTTACCGGACTCTACATGCGTCTCTTGAATTATCAATTTCCCAAGGGAGTCCCTTAAATCTGAGAAATCACCAAGAGATTGATATTTTGGAATCGTGGATATGTCAATCTGGCTTAAATCGAGAACTGGGGTCTGGTCATATATCTGTATGGGCCATGCTATGTCGTAATCCTCGATTCGATGAGGAATGGCATCGACCGGGATTAAATCACCTGTTGATGTTACTTCGCTGGTATCGCCTGAACCGATGAGATATCCTTCTCTCCTCAGTCGTTCATAGAACTGCCTGAATTTCGGATGTTCAACAACAAAGAGGAAATCATACGATGACGATGGTATTCTGTTTTCTCGTATATCCTCGATAGATTCCTTTTTCGCCTGCCAAATCTCGGGATATCTTTCTTTTGGAAACATCAATCGTAAACCTCGTCCTACAACCTGTTCCAATAGTAAATCCGCATCTGTTGCACGCAACACCACAGTAACACAGATATTATCTCTATCAAATCCTTCTCTGAGCATCAAAACAGAAATAACAACGTCCAATGGATCAGTGTTATCATCGATTCTGTCAAGGTCTTTTCTCGCCATTTCCAATTCATGTTTGGATAGTTTGGTGTGCAGAGCCATGACCCTCCGATCATCATACACAACTCCAGTATCATCCATTAAATTTGAGAGATGCTCTTTTACCAGATCTGCTACCTTAGTCTCCTCGCATAGAACCATCATTACAGGTTTTTTATCGATGCCTTTCTCTCTAAATCCATTCGCCAACTGCTCCAACTTTTTACGTCCAATCTCTAAAAGAACTTTTTGACCTGCTGATAGCCCTATGATTTCCCCTTTCTTTTTTCCCGCCTCTGGCTTCTTTCGTTCAGCTCTGAAATCCAGATAGTCGAGTCTTTCACCTGCTATAGACTGTCTCTCTTCTAAAAACAATTGTTTGACAAGCATATCTCTCATTGCTTGAAGAAGGTCATAATCATATACAATGTGTGGAAAATACTCCTTTTGAGTGCCGCTACCAAAGAATGGCGTCGCAGAAAAATCAAACTGGATGAACAAACCTGCATCTTTAGAGTGCCGCTCGTTTAAACGTTCGTAAAGTATATTCATGAATCGCCTCCAGATCAACTCCTCATTCCGTGCACCCTTCTTGCCATGGACATGATGTGCCTCGTCATTCATCACAACGAGACCCGGGAATTCCGATAAAAAGTCGGCGATGATCTCTCCTCTTGCCTCCTCTTCTACCTCTTCCCCTGTGCAGTACACCAAGAGCGATGGGGCATCTTTTTTGAGTCTGAACTGCTGCCAGTTGGTTAACAATACAAAAGCCCCATCTGGCGGCGTGGTATTTGTTCTGATGTCTGATGGTTCCAGTATCTCAAGATGGAACTTTGGCTTCCAATCAGGAGGCATGAAGAGAGGATTTTCATGATCTGAAGCTTGTGGATCTCTGTTACCAGTATCGGGGTTTTTTCTCCCTTTGAATGAGTCAAGCAGTCTGTTTAATACCTCGCGACCCGGAGCAACTACCAGAAATCGGTAGGAGTACCAATCTTTACTCTCACCAGAGGCTACCTGTGGCTTTTCGTTGTTTGTGGCATTGAAATACTGCCAGATCAGAATTGCTGCAAGGATGTACGTTTTTCCGGTGCCTGTTGCCATCTTGAAGCAGTACTTTGGGAATGGGATGTTCATGACCTCGTCATAAACGGGCTTGCTGCTGTGTACGTATTCGGGTGCTACATTCTCAAAGAGTTCCCCAAGGCTCTTTGCCTGTAATATCTCGTGGCAGTAGATGATCGTCTCGATGGCTCGCTGCTGCGCGGGATAGAACTGGTTTTCCGCGTCATCGCCTCTATCAAACCAGTAGTGCAGCAACTGGTAGGTGGTCTGTGTCACACCATGCCATCCTTCTTTTACCCATGCATCGACCTCGCCTTTCAGCGCATCTGCAAGGTAGAGTTGGGAGTGGTTGTTTTTGGTTTTTCCTGGCATGTTATCCACCCCTTCAAGCTGCAAGTTCCTCCACATATTCTTCCCTCTTGGACCAAAGCAAAGGTTTCATTCCATACTGTCGAAGAG
>JAYEFK010000237.1:0-3100 GCA_034658575.1 Methanobacteriota archaeon | reverse complement strand
CAACCTCACATCTCCCTCCACAGACCCCGGATACCCGGTCCCCGAACTCCCCACCATCATCCTCCTCTCCACGGGCTTGCTCCTACTCGCAGGATATGCTTATATGACCAGGAGAAATAGATAATCGTCCATGAAAAAAATCACAATCCTGCTCGCACTCCTCCTATCCCTCCTGTATCTTCGCACGTTCATCTGGCTTTCCAATACGTGGTTCACTGACCCGGTATATTCTCACGGCGTATTAATCCCGATCATCTCGTTATACCTCGCATGGAGAAACGTAAGAGATAAAGACATACGCGATGCTGATCCTTCCAAACCCGGAATGATTCCGTTCACAGTCGGCATTCTCCTCTACACCATCGGCGCCATCACGATCTTCCCATTCTTATCAGCGATCTCTTTCCTGTTCGTGCTCTGCGGCTTGATCCTCTATCTATATGGAAAAGAGATGATGAACTCGCTGCTATTCCCGGTACTGTTCCTGATATTCGCAATCCCTATCCCAGTGGTGCCCGCCACTACATCCATCCTCCAATCGATCTCATCCCGCTATTCCGCGCTGACTCTTGAAATGCTTGGAGTCGCTGTCATACGAACCGGATCTGAACTACAGCTCAGGGATTGTTCATTCTCGATCGGTCTGCCATGCAGCGGAATGAACACGCTCATCTCTTTACTGGCGGTATCTTCCATTTTTATCTACCTCTTGAAATGCCCGCCCCTGAAAAAAGCCGCCCTGTTCTGCATGACAATTCCAGTTGCAATCGTTGCAAATATCATCAGAATCACCGCCATAATCCTGATCGCAGATCATTATGGCGTGGAGGTTGCAATGAAGTTTTTTCATGATTTTTCCAGCCCCTTTTTATTCATCATAGCATTTATATTCCTGATAATCCTAAGTAGATTGATGAGATGCAGGATTAGGGAAAAAGGAGGACAGAATGCGATTATTTGAAGAATATTTCACGATCATCGGATTTCTGGTACTTACATTCGTAATCGTCATACTCTTTTCAACCCCGTCCATGCTCTTTGCCGAATCCATCAGCACGATCGACACCGAACTTGCACGCTCATCAGGAAATGCAATGCAGGTTCGAACAAAGATGGATTTCGGAAGCAATGACTTTATGAACACATTTCCAACAGAGCTGGGTCATTGGAGGGGATATGATTACAACACTGCTAATCTCGCAGCCGGATTGGGTGCGGACGTCATGCTCATGCGTGCCTATACCAGTCCCGAATCATATCAACCCATATTCTTCCTCATCGTCCAATCGGACAATCGTTCAAGTTTCCATCCGCCAATCGTCTGTTATCCTGCCCTTGGATATACGATAGAGGAAGAAAGTAAGGAGAAGGTACTTGTGTCTATGCAGAATGTGGGATGGGAAGAGGAGTTTTCTGTTTATGGGAAAAGTGGAGAAGAAAACGCATCAATCTCCGTCAAGAAACTCGTTGTGGTCAAGGAACCGAACGGAAAAATCACAGAGCGGAGGGTCGTTCTGTATCTCTACGTAAATAGGGGTTTTACTTCAAATACCATTACGATGATCAGAGTTTCTGCGCTTGCTCCATTATCCGGATCTTATGAGGATGTACTCGAACGGGAGAAGGAATTTTTTAGTGAGGCATTTCCGCACATGTTTGAGTTCAAAAAGAAAGACAGACTCGTCATATACCGGCTCATGGATCATGGTTTGCCTGGATGGTTGGTCATCATCGTGTTATTCTTGATTCCGATCCTGCTCATCTGCTATCCGCGATTTGCCAAAAAAACACAGGTCAACCGATCTTGAGGGTGGAATCCCCAAGATCCGGTTTCAGGGTGTATAATCTCGCAGTATCGAACCGTCCCGGTTTAGCAGGACGATGCGCACACCCGGAGCGTCTTCTTTTACGGCGGCAAGCGTCCGGTCGATCCGTGCGTCATCCGGGTTCCGGTCGATCAATTCCTGGGTCGTGAGACTGCCTGATCCACGCAATACATCAGGATCGATCCATTTCAGGATCAGTCCGGGAAGTCCACAGACTATCACTTCGATTTTGTCCTTTGCAGCATCGATCCCCTCCGGAATCCTGTTCCCTACCATGACAACCGTGTAATCCGGAAACAACATATTCGAATACCTCATGCCGATGCGTCCGGTGGTCAGCACCACCCGCTCTGCCTGCTGTATCAGTTCATGCTTCGTCTCGAGTAGGTGCTCGTTCCACGGCTCGACAAAACCTGTGGTTCCGAGTATCGATAACCCTCCGATGACCCCGACCCTGCTGTTCAGCGTCTCACGAGCGATCTCCTCGCCTCTCGGAACCGAGATCAGAACGTCTGCACCCGGAATACCGATCTCGCGTACAGCTTCTGCGATTGCGGCACGTATCTGCTTCATCGGCGCCGGATTGATCGCAGGCACGCCCTTCTTGACCCCGATGCCCCTGCCTGCCGCAATCGAGATACCATCACCAGAATTATCAGCACCGCCCGATTCATGCGCTTGTGCCACTATCTCGATCCCGCCTGTGACATCGAACCCGTGATCCCCGCAGTCCTTGATCGCAGATGCCCTGCCGCCTGAGGCTGAGACCGGCAGTGTCACCTCGATCCCAGCCGGTGTCAGGACAGTGACGTAGTCGATTGTACGTTTGAGCGATAGCACAGCCGCCTTTGCCGCTGCTGCTGCGGTCGTTCCTGTGGTATTTCCGCGCCGCAGCACCGAGCCGTCAGCGAGTAGCACGAGCCTGCCGCTTGTTATGCCTGCGCTCAGTTCGTCTTCAGGGAGGGCAGCGCGCTTTATCCATTCTTGAGGGATTTCGAAGTTGTTGACAGGGTCTTTCATCCTGTTCTCGTAAGTTTCCTCTTCGTATTCTCGATAAGCCCGACATCGAGCAGATCTACCAGAAAATCAGGAAGCGAAGGGAATGTGTATCCCGCGCTGGTATTCGTATTCACGATCTTCCCGTCCTCGAAATCGATGGCAAGAACGTCCCCATCCGCTGCATCGACGTCGCACTCGACAAGCGGCAGCCCGATGTTGATACTGTTCCTGTAAAATATCCGTGCGAAACTCGGCGCAATCACGCAACTAATCCC
>JAYEFK010000236.1:0-3104 GCA_034658575.1 Methanobacteriota archaeon | reverse complement strand
GCTGGCGGATGTTGCTCTTTGTGACGCCTGCCGCGATCTGCTGCGCGGGAATGTCCCGCTGGATCCGCTGCAGCCGCACCCATTTCGGAAGCACGCTCTTGATATCTGCGAGCAGCCCGATCGCTGAAACGTTGTCAAGCGACTGGTAGTTGCCATCCTTCCACCACCGGTGGAGCACGGTTCCCTCGGTTACGAGCGTGGGATATATCTTCAGGTGGTCAGGGCAGAACGCAGGATCGCTAAAGAGCGTCTTGAACATGTTGAGATCATCGCTGGCATCGGATCCCGGAAGTCCGATCATTATATGGAATCCGACCTTAAGCCCGCTGTCGCGCAAACGCTTGTTGGCAGCGATCGAGGCATGCACGGTATGCCCGCGATCGATCTTCTCGAGCACGCGGTCATAGATGCTCTGAACACCTACTTCCACCTTCGTTGCGCCCATCTCGAGCAGGCGGTCGATCTCCACTGTGGACAGATGGTCAGGGCGGGTTTCAAAGGTGATCCCGATATTCCTGACCGATGCGGTCTCGTTTGTGGCAATTATGGATTCGATATCGATATCAAGACCGATATCCTGATCCGCCACGCCCGCGCCGCCGAAATCGTTCATAGCCGAAATCGACCGCCCGACAAACCACTGCTGGTACTCCGGCGGGCGGGCTGTGAATGTCCCGCCCATCACGATCAGTTCAACCTTGTCGACCGGATGCCCGATGCTCTGCAACTGCCGCAGCCGGACTGCCACCTGCTCGTACGGATCGTAGCCGCACTGGATCGCACGCATCGTGGCGGGCTCCCGTCCCATGTAACTCTGAGGTGTCTGGAATTCGGACGCAGGACCTCCCGGGCACGGGATACATGCGCCATGCGGGCATGGATACGGCGAGGTCATCACAGCAACCACGGCAACGCCTGATATCGTGCGGACAGACTTTCGCTGCAGCAGATGGATCGCAACGGTACGCTCATCCGCAGAGCAGAGTGAAAGGACCTCCGAATTCTTTGGGAGACTCGGGAGTTTGTACTTTGCGCTGACCCGCTTCTTGGCGGCATCGAGCTCGCGATCGCTCGTTATCTCGCGGTTCAGGATCTGCTTAAGGATCTCGCGGCAGGCTGGTTCGAACATTTGCGTATCCGTATCATCCTGTTTGCATCTTAACGGTCGCGTGGGTGTGAGGGTTATCTGTGAGGGGCAACACCACGCGATGCCAGAAAGATCACCCGCCCAGTTCCACGCTCGCTCTCCGGTTCGCCCAGCACTGGATGTTCACAGCAACAGGAAGCGATGCGGTGTGGCAGTGCGCATACTCGATATGCACGGCAAGCGCGGTGATATCTCCACCAAGCCCCATCGTGCCGATGCCGAGTGAATTGATCGCATCGAGTATCTCCCGCTCGAATTCACCCATAGTGCAAGCATCGACGGCAGAGCCGTTAACGCAGATCTCACGCAGTAGCGCCTTCTTTGCAAGGCGGGCTGCCTTGTCAAAGGATCCGCCGATCCCGACGCCAACAATAACAGGGGGACACGGCTTCCCTCCGGCATCTGCGACTGTCTCGAGGACGAACCGCTTAATATCCACTACTTGCGAGGGGTTAAGCATCGCAAGCCGCCCCACATTCTCACTTCCAGCACCTTTCGGCATCACAGTAATTCTTATACGGTCCCCCTCATTGATATCGAGAATGATGTCAGGAAGTCCGATACCAACGTTTCCGGACGGCTCTCTCGTGATCGGGTGCACCGCGTTTGGTCTGAGCGGTATGATCTCGGTTGCTTTTGCGACACCGGCACGTATTGCATCTTTGATGTCAAAATTAATCGCGCAATCCCTTCCGATCTCGACAAAGAATATCAATATCCCGGTATCCTGACAGATTGGAACCTTCCGCATCGCTGCGAGTTCGATGTTCTCAAGAATCGCCTCGATCTGCGCTCTTGCGGTGGGATCGGTCTCGCGCCCACGAGCGTCCGTTATTGCTGCCGTCACGTCATCAGGAAGCCGGGTCTCAGCCCTCAGAAGCAGGTCAACGACGCTCTGCGCCACGTCCTCGTACGTAATATCTCTGCCCACGTCCATGCTCCTCCTTCCTACTGCGTTTGTATCTCCTGCTTCGCGGTCTTGCAGGCTGCTTTCGTCCTCTATTTCTGCCGGATATTGCATGTTTATTATCCTTCGCTCTCTTTGCCCCTACTTTTGCTTCTGCTTCCGGCTTTCCTACTTCTTTCGACTTTTCAACCTCTCCTGGCTTTCTTGCTTCTTCTACCTCGCTTGCAGTCTCCTCGACCACGATTCCACGGGGCGCGTCCATCGTGCCGTCCACTACCGCGCTGCGATGGATATTGATAGCCCGTGCACGGAGATCGCCGAGTATGTGGTTGCCACTGCCGATGCTGATGTTGCCACTCGCATCGATATTCCCATGAACCGTACAATTTTCACGGATCGTGACATCTTTAGCCCTTATGCTTCCGAATAAGGTTGTGTTGCTGCCCATAGATACCGATTCTGCACGGATATTGCCTTGCAGCCGGCAGTCATCTCCGATATGTGCGGGCTTACCTGTTTCGATCGTGCTGAGCGTGATTTCGGATTTGGCAGGCAGTATCATCATCGGAGTATCGACATCGTCCGAATCATCGGAAAAGAGATCATCCAGTGCTCTTTCCACCTCTTCGTCCCTGCCACTGCGTATCAGTTCACTCAGGTACAGATACAGGAAGATGATGAGCGGTATCGGGTTTCTGATCGTGATCCAGCCCCTCGCCTCGAATCCATCCT
Source organism: Methanobacteriota archaeon (assembly GCA_034658575.1). Classification (GTDB taxonomy): domain Archaea; phylum Halobacteriota; class Methanosarcinia; order Methanosarcinales; family Methanogasteraceae; genus Methanogaster_A. The sequence continues at coordinate 318 of JAYEFK010000236.1, read as the reverse complement.
TGATCGATACATGATCCCCGATGTCAAGATTGCCTGCAACAGCGAGTTTGCCGTCGATCTTCGTAAACTCACCAAGATGGGCGTCGCCATTCGCACACACCGTGCCTCCGATCTCAGACCTGCGGTCGATGTAAACATCCGAACGTGCAGAGACCTCGCCATAGATATTCACGCGCTCGCCGATCGTAATCTCGTCTGCGATGATGCCGTATTCGATGCTGGTACCGCCACCGATGATCGCACCGCCGTCGACCACAATGGTACGCTCCTCCATCCTGGTGCCGTCAGGGACGACGAGTGTTTGTGGATCGAACATGT